>DASSJP010000727.1:0-3972 GCA_035691165.1 Rubrobacter sp. | reverse complement strand
GGAGGGACGCTTCCTTCTGCTCGTTCGGGATGAGGAAGGTGACCTGCTGGGTTCGAGCCCCCCGGTCCACCTGCATCCAGCTCGCGTCATCCTCTGGGATCAGCGTTCGGTGCCAGAACCCGACCCCGGCGGCTCCCAACTCGCTAATGGGGAAATGCTGCACACGTCCTTGTCGGCGAAGTAATCGCTGCCCGTGAACTGGAAGTCGTTCAGAGCTCCCCCCACGTCGCAAAAGAAGGGGTCGCTACGCCAGGCAGCGAAGAATAGATAGTCGCCAGCCTGCGTCACCTGCGCTTCGGGGCCGGTCGACACCGGAGCACCCTCGATGATGGCTTCCCCTCCTTCTCCAATCCCGGCGGCGCCGGACGGCGCACCATCGCGCTCTGTGTCCCGTTCTCCGACGGCGAGAACCGGACCCGATAAGCGATGTCCGCGACCGCATCCCCGTCGGTGTCGATCTTGAGTTCGTATATCGCCTCCGGCGCGAAAGACTCTGCAGAAGTAGGCCCCTCTGGGTTCACGCTCACGGACGGATGCACGTCTATGATGAGGATCGACCTGCTCGAGTCATCCGGCTTGGGGAAGGCGAACAGGTCGCAGAAGTCGACGCGGGCATCCCCGTGCGGGCAGGTGAAATCAGCCCCGAGTAGTAGTGTGACATATTGCTCCTCCTTGCTCCCTAACCATGCCTTGTCACACGGCAGGCTAAAGTACAGCAAGTGAGGCAAGTGTGTCTAGGAGCCGCTTCCGAGAGCCCCGTAAGATGTCCTCCACATCCTCTGGTGTGGCTACTCCCTGACACGGCCCCACAGGTTGAGCAGGCAGATTGGGAGCACCTTCTTCACTGAAGTTTTCTAGGAAGTACGCGCGGCCCCGGTCTGCTACGGTAAGAAACGCCCATGGGACCGGGGCGGGGAATCGCCTGCGGTGCAAGTGGGAAGAAGTCGAGCGAGAGGAGGCACTGGCGCGTGGGCTCTACGAACGATCTCGATCGAGGCTCGGCGCTGCGACGGGTGCGCGGCGTGATCGAACGTCTGGTTCGCGACGGTACCGCCGTCGCGCGTTCGGACGGCACGCTCCATGGCCTCTTCCCGGTCGCGGCGAGCGCCGCCGAGTGCGAGGCGCTGCGGGGGTGGGTCTTACGTGAGGGCGCGACGAAGACGATCGAGATCGGCCTCGGATACGGTATCTCGGCGCTTTACATTTGCGAGGCCTTGCTCGCGAACGACGATCCGACGGCCCGACACGCCGCCATCGACCCCTACCAGGCGACGAGGTTCTCTAACTGCGCACTGCAGTTCCTTGAGGAGGCGGGTGTCGCGCGGCTTGTGGAACACCACGCGGAAGAGTCCCTGATCACGCTTCCGCGGTTTCTCGGCGAAGTACGGAGCTTCGACCTGGCGTTCGTCGACGGCAACCACCGCTTCGACGGGGTCTTCCCCGACCTCGTCTTCCTCGGGCGGCTCGTACGCGCGGGAGGGATCGTGTTCTTAGACGACTACCAGCTACCCGCGGTCGCGCGGGCGGCGTCGTTCTTTGTGACGAACCTGGGCTGGACGCTGGAAGAGGTCTCGGCCGCGGACGATTTCCACCAGTGGGCAGTCCTGCGCACCTCGGCGGTCCCGGACACCCGAGCGTTCGATTACTACGTCGAATTCTGATGTACGCTTCGCCGGCCACCCCCTTCTGATACGGTCCTCGATATCCGCACCCTCAACCGACACCCACGCAGTTAATTGGAGCTCGTGGAAGGATCTTTCTCCGATGTTTGCATAGACCGGCACAGAGCCGGTCGCGACCACAGCTTGGCGGTATGCGATGAAGATCGCCCAAATCCGGATGGCCTTCGATACTCTGGACATGATGCAACAACTGGAGCTCGTTCCTGACCCAGGGAGGACTCAAGGACCTGGCCACCGCCCAGACCATGTTTCGGTTTACCGAAGGGCCATAATGTTCTACTATGGCCCAAACAGAAAGTGCGGCGAACCCAGAGGCACGTCGCAAGCAACTGACAACGGACCTTCAGGCAGTAAGTGAGCGATTCTTCAGTAGCGCGTTCGAAGCAAAAAGGCCTGTGGCTCTGGCGCAGGGCCTGCGCCAGGTATCCACGGCTTGCCGCCCTGAGGCGCGGGGTGACGTCTGTGACCGTTAGCTCTACCCAGAGCATCGCGGCAGCACGCCATGCGGGGGCTGAGGAAAGTGTGAATCCCGCCGACTTTACCTGGATATTCTGCGTGGGCAGGAGCGGGAGCACGTGGCTGAGCAACGTCATGGGGGAGCTCGGTGGGCACAAAATCTGGAGGGAACCGAGGATCGGACAACTCTTCGGGGAGTTCTACACCAACACTCCGAAGCGGAAGAAGAAATCCGCGAACTTTATTATGGGCGCCCCGACCAGGAAGGCCTGGATCTCCTCCATTAGGGACTTCGTCCTGGTCGGCGCGCGGCACACTTTCCCATTGCTTCGCCCAGGGCAACATCTAGTGATCAAGGAGCCTGGCGGCGGCGTCGGGGCGCCTCTCCTTATGGAAGCGTTGCCTGAGAGCCGGATGATCCTGTTGGTCCGGGACCCGAGGGACATCGTGGCTTCCTGGCTGGATGCCGCGAGCGAGGGGAGCTGGAAGAAGAGACAGAACCGGCGCGGTGGTTTGGAGCGCGAGGCACTGCAAGACAAGCGGTCGGACGCCGCCGTCCGGAAACTGGCCAGGAGATGCCTGAACAATCTCCAGATGGCCAAGCAGGCCTACGACGATCACCGGGGGCCGAAAACGCTGGTGCTGTACGAGTGCCTGAGGGTCGATACCCTAGAAACTATGAAGGAACTGTACTCGGATCTAGGGATAGAGGTCGACGAGGCTCAGCTCGCGCGAGCCGTAGAAAAGCATGCTTGGGAGAATATACCCGGGGACCTGAAGGGAGGAGGCAAGTTCTTCAGGAAGGCCTTGCCCGGGGGATGGCGTGAGGACCTGACTCCCGAGCAAGCGGAGATGGTGGAGAGGATCACCGCTCCTGTCCTGGCCGAGTTCTACACCTGACGGGTTGTGGAGGCTGGTCTCCTTATCCTTCTTCACCCAGCGTCGAAGAATTTGCCTTCTCCGATGTCCGCATGCGGGAGCCTGTATAGCTATTGACCGCTAAGAGAGAAGCGCGGTTCACATAGACCCGTGAGGATCAATGCCCCATTACAACCTATAGAAGCGGCAATTCATAGTCGCCCTGCTGGATGCCGTATGTCTAGTGCGGAAGGTGCTCGTCCTCTACTTCCTCAGAAGTCCGGTATGCTAATGGGCGATCCGCAGTCCGTCATACCCTCTGGGCCGAGGTGTACGCACCAGTGCGGCACCGTTGTCCAAGTCGGCGTTGGCTGACGCGGTGTCGGTCGCGACAATGGCGCCTGCTGGCACATTTCGTTGTCGAGAGGTAGCTTTCCACGAAGTTCGGCCTTACGGAGTTCTGAGGAGTTCACTCCGGGAGCGGAGCAGGGCGTGGGATTCCTCCTGTAAGTCCGCCGTAGCTTGTGGAAGGCAGGCGCTCCCTTGCTACTCTATCTCACTCGGTAGTCTTAATGTGGAAGTTCTCGTGGCTATTCCCATAGCTAATGTGTGTGCCCGGCACACGTTCCCAACGCCCGCCAGCCTCCAGATAATAGTGACGATTGGGCTCGTTCACACGGAAGAAGACATTCCATCCCACTGTCTTGTCGTCTCGCTCTATGCGCCTGAAGGTGGTATTGAGCAGTCGCCCTGTCCCAATAGGAGTAGAGAATTGGCCCACCTGCTTGTAGGCTCTGATCCTGAAGCTCGCGGGCCGTTCAGGCTTGTTGGTCTTTATGTGTAGCCTGGAACCTGCTCTTACGGTATCGGCTCGGGGAAATCCCCCGAATCCGTCAGCGTGGACCTCGTTCCACTCGCCGGCCTCGTAGGAGTTCCAGGTGCCATAATAGAAATTCCCATCCTGCAACACTGTCGC
>DASSJP010000726.1:0-5536 GCA_035691165.1 Rubrobacter sp. | reverse complement strand
GGTCTGCGGTCTCCGAAGGCGAGCAGTCGCTTTACGTCTTGGCCCGAGTCGATCAGTAGGGCTCCTTTTCGAGCTTCCCTGGTCGGAACCTTCCAGAGCCATTTCTTGGCCTGGACACGGTCGGGAGGGAGGAGCTCTCGGCCTTAGAGCCGTCTAGCTTGCGCTTTGTGTGATCCCGCGCTATTAATTGCACTACCTCGTATTTCGCGGGGAAGTGGGGAAGCGAGAGGATGACGGGCTCTCAGCGACCGACAGCCGGGCAGCAGCGTGCCCCGAGAGAGACGCCGGGTAGTGGGCTCGGGGCTGTACGTATCTGGCTGCTAGACGGCTTCCGGATATCGGTTGGGTCTTCCCGGAGTATCGGGGAAGACGAGTGGCGCCTCAAGAAAGCCTGCAGCCTTCTCAAGCTGCTCGCCCTGGCACCAACTCACCGCCTCCACCGCGAACAAGCGATGGACCTGCTCTGGCCGGAGCTAGACTCGGAGGCCGCGGCCAATAACCTGCACCACGCGCTGCACGTCGCGCGCCGCACCCTCGAACCCTCGGCCCCGGCCGGCGCCGCTTCAGGCTACCTGCACCTTCGGGGCGAGAGTCTGACCTTGTCACCGGCGGGACCCGTGTGGGTCGACGTCGAAGCCTTCGAGGAAGCCGCGACCACGGCTCGCCACGCCCTTGAGCCCGCGGCCTACCGGGCGGCTATTGATCTGTACTCGGGGGAGCTATTGCCGCAGAACCGCTACGAGGCCTGGGCGGAAGAGAGGCGGGCACAGCTACGAGGGGTGTACCTCTCGCTGCTTTGGGAGGTGGCCGGATTATACGAGGAGCGTAAGGAGTTCGGGGAAGCAATCGAAGCGTTGGGGAGGATGGTTGCCGAAGAACCGACGCACGAGGGAGCACACGTGGGGCTCATACGACTGTATTCCCTCTTGGGGAGGCGAAGGGAGGCCCTGGGGCAGTACGAGCGGCTCAGGGATGCCCTCTTCAGGGATTTTGAGGCCGAACCCGAGGCGTCGACACGGCGCCTGCACGAGGAGATCTGGGCTGGCACCTTTCCACCGGCCCATTCGCCGCTGGCCGCAGGCTCCCCATCGGGAGAGCTCCCTGCAGAGGGGGCAGGTGGTGCGCACAACCTGCCCCTGGCGCGCACCAGCTTCATTGGGCGCGAGCGCGAGACGCTCGAGGTCAAGCGGCTCCTGGCCATGACCCGACTTCTGACGCTCACGGGGGTGGGTGGTTCGGGCAAGACGCGCCTGGCGCTCAAGGTGGCATCTGACCTGGCAGGGGCCTACCCGGATGGGGCATGGCTGGTGGAGCTGGCGGCGCTCTCGGAAGGAGAGCTGGTGCCCCAGGCGGTTGCCAAGGCTGTGGCGGTGCGCGAGCAGCCCGCGCGCCGGCTTACCGAGACGCTAAAGGATGCCTTGCGAGCCAGGAGGATGCTCTTGGTGGTGGACAACTGCGAGCACCTCATAGAGGCAGTGGTCCGCCTGGTGGATGCCCTCCTCGATTCCTGCCCTGGCTTGCGGGTTCTCGCGACCAGCCGGGAGACGCTTGGCGCCGCGGGCGAGGTTGCCTGGGTGGTGCCGTCGCTTACGGTGCCCGACTCCGGGCAGATCTCAACGGCCGCGAAGCTCGAGGGTTACGAGTCGGCCAGGCTGTTCATAGAACGGGCCAGACAGCGAGATCCCTCCTTCGTCTTGACCCCCCGGAACGGGCCGGCCGTGGCGCAGGTATGCCGGCGGTTGGAGGGCATCCCTCTGGCCATAGAGCTGGCCGCCGCACGGATAGGGGTGCTCTCGGTGGAGCGGATCGCCGAAAGGCTCGACAACTCCCTGAGGCTCCTTACCGCGGGCGGGCGGACGGCCCTACCCCGTCATCGGACGCTCAGGGCGACGCTGGAATGGAGCCACGAGTTGCTCGGCGAGCCCGAGCGGAAGCTGTTCAGGCGGCTTTCGGTATTCGCGGGGGGCTTGACGTTGGAGGCCGCGGAGGCGGTGGGGGCGGGTGAAGGTATCGAGCACCACGACGTCCTGGACCTATTGTCTAAGCTGGTGGACAAGTCGCTGGTGCTGGCCGAGGCTTCGCCTGGGGAGGAAGGGGCTCTGCGCTACAGGATGCTGGAGCCCCTCAGGCAGTACGGCCAGGAACGCCTGGAAGAGAGCGGGGAGGCGCAGCGGATCCGTGAGCGCCACGCAGAATACTACCTTGAGCTTGCGGAAGGAGAAGACGCGCAGGAGGCCGAGCGAGAATTGAACGCAGCGCGGCCGGTGGCGTGGCTCGAGCGGATGGAGAGCGAACACGCCAACCTTAGGGCGGCTCTCAATTGGTCGCTCGAAAAGGGCGACGAGTCCGACGGCGGACGTGCTGCGCAGCTGGGGGTACGGCTGGCGGTCGCGCTGTGGTGGTTCTGGCACACGCACGACTACCTGAGCGAGGGGCGAAGGTACCTGGAGAGATCCCTCTCCGGGAGGAGCTACCCTACCATGACCCGCTGGAGGGCGCGAGCGTTAAATGCGGCCGCCGGGTTAGCGCTGTATCAGGCGGATTACGGGGCGTCGAAGGCCCTGATGCAGGAGGCGCTGGCCCTTTACCGTGAGCTAGGGGACAAGGAGGGCATCGCAGCAGGCCTCACCGACCTCGGTTTGATTGCTGTTCTGGGCCAGCAGGATGACATACCCCTGCCTGCATTGCTCGAGGAACTCGGGGAGCTCAAACCAGAGCTAAAGAACCGGAATACTCTCGCCTACCTGCTCATGCTCGAGGGTCTTATAGCGCTGAGCATGGGTGATACGGAGCCTTCGGTAGCGTTGCACGAGCAGAGCCTCGAGTTGTTTCGCGAGATAGGGAATACGCAGGGCATCATCACTTGCCTGGGCCACCTTGGCCTCCTGGCGTTGATCCGGGGCGACTACGATAGTGCCCCTACACTGCTGCGGGAAAGCCTGGGCCTGGCGTGGGAGTTGGATTACAAACAGAGCATCCAACATTGCCTCTACACGCTGGCGTGCGTGACCGCTTGCCGGGAGCAGCCGGTCCGAGCCGCCAGGCTTTGGGGGGCCGTTGAAGGCATGGAGGAGGCTTACGGCGCACACCTCACCCCCGTTATCCTCTCTCTCACCGATTACGAGAGTCACCTGAGCAGGGGGCGCTCCCAGCTGGGAGAGGAGAGGTTCGCTGTAGCATGGGCAGGGGGCAGGGCGATGTCGCTGGGGCAGGCCATAGAGTACGCCCTCTCGGATGAAGAGGAGCGGGAGCCTCCCACGCTCGTCCGCGTGCCCGAACATCATCCACCGCCCGACGAACGTACGGGCAGGCTCACCCGCCGCGAGCGAGAAGTCGCGCTCCTCGTCGCACGTGGGCTCACAAACCGCCAGATCGCCTCGGAGCTTTCGGTCTCCAGGAGCACGGCCAACAACCACGTGGCCGCGATCTTGCGCAAGCTGGGGCTCCGATCCAGAGCCCAGATCGCCGCCTGGGTAACCGAACGGCGTTTCCCCTCCTGGTAGCGGGATCTTTAGGCTTCCCGCGCGAGGTGCGTTACGGGGGCGAGCCAATTCTTACTCGGCTTAGAGCTTGCGCGGATAGGCTCGCTACATTTCATATTTGCCGATTCTCCAAGCTATAAAATCGGCTCCTCATCGCCTATCCGCGCAGCCTCTTAACCAAAGATGGTTATCTTTAACTACACTCCTTGGCCCTCCAGCTAAGAGCCAGCTAAGAGCCACGTCCTATAGTGCTTATGAATGAGTGGACAATTGTCGTAAGTAAGGCCGACAAAGAGGAGAAGAAGAAGGTGACCGGTACTTTGGCTAGTGGCACCATCTCTCGACGAGGAGCGTTGAAGCTCATAGGTGGCGCAGCGCTTGGCATGCTCGTATTGCCCGTATTCCCGTCGACCGCTTCCGCCGCAGGGAAGCTCCAGCCGGTGCTCAAGTCCTCCTCGCTCGGCAAGTTCGGCGGAGTCAAGTACGTTCAGCACGACGGATTATTCGTCGGCACGACGTCCACGGGGAACTACAGTGTGCCGTACCGGATCAGCGCGCCGGCGAACCCGAGGCGCGCTATCCGCAGCACGGTGCTCGTCGAGCCGCCTCACTTCGCAACGGGCACTTATCTGCGTGATGGCTGGCTCGGCAGGCCGTTCCTGTTCGGACGAGGATTCCTGCATGCGTCGGTCGGCTATAGCACGACCACCTCCGGGCCATTTGTCTTCCGGATTCTCGATCCCGCGGCGCAGGGCGTCTTCATCGATGGTGGAGTAGTCGATGGGAATGGCCGGACCGACGACGAGATCGTTGTCGACTTCGCCCGTGCGCTGAGGAGCGATCCGGTCGCTCGCGCTCTCATGGGACCGGCCGCCCGACGCTACCTCGCGGGGTTCTCCGACTCCGCGGACCCCGTAAAGCGGATCGTCACCGCGGGGCTTGCCGAGGATGTCTTCGATCTGGTGGTTCCGATCACCACCGGCAGCGAGGACGACCCCCAGGCGTCCATCGCAGCCGGTAAATACAGCGGCAAGGTCCTCACCGTCGATTCCGAGTTCGAGTGGTTCTACGGGCGGGCTCTCGAAGACCGTGGCACGACCCCCGATCACTATCGCTTCTTTATCGTGCCAGGTACACCGCATGTGCCTGATCCGCTGTGTCCCGGCTTCTTCTCCAACAACTCGACGCCAGCCAGCTGGCAGCCTGCGCTCCGCGCCCACTTCCTGCAAGGCCACGCTTGGGTCACGCAAGGGGAGGCGCCGCCCACGAGCACACGCCTGGCCACGGCCGATGGCGAGATCTCCCGCGACTCCAACGGGAACGCGCTGCTTATCGAGATCACGGGCGCCTCCGCGCCGCGGCTGCCTTACGTCGAGCTCGGCGAGGCCAGGTTTATTACCGGGTTTGTGGGCACCTTTGAGTCGCAGCCTCCGCCGACGATCGAGCAGCTCGCCTTCTCCAGTTTCGACGAATACTTGGCCGCGTTTGAGGAAGCGCTCGACGCACAGTTGCAAGCCCGCTACATGCTCGAGGAGGACGCGAAGACCCTGCTGAAGCGCGCCGGTCTGTCCGCCGATCAGAACCCGCCGGGTACGTTCACGGACAACTACTTCAGGCGCTATTACGAGTTCCGATCCGGCGTGTGCTGTCCATGACGCGCCCCTCGTCCTGCGGTGGAGATCTGCCGATGCTCCACCGCAGGTGGGTGCACCCAACCGCGCTGGAGTCTATGCTACTTCTGTTTCTACAAAGACTTGAAGAGGCATGTCTATGTTAAGGAGCAAGGTGGCATGGATGGCGAAGGTCACCACGACTGTCGTGGGCTTGGCGATCATGCTGGCGGTGGTGTTCGGGGTGGCTTCTGCGGCCTTCGGGGCCAACTGTAGGAGAGGAGGTTAGCGATCTCGACCTCTGCGATAACGCATCTCGTCAAGTTCGGCGATCAGGGTCTGCCGCGGCACCCGGAAGAAGTCGAAGGTCTCGTAGAGCGGGCGTGTGAGTTCATCGACCAGATCGGAGAGGTTGGCGTCTATGGACAGCGCATCTTCGATCTC
>DASSJP010000725.1:0-5258 GCA_035691165.1 Rubrobacter sp. | reverse complement strand
AAGGGGGATAGCGAGCCTGACGGAGATAGGGGAAGAGCAGCTCATCTTCTTCGACCACGACTCTAGCTACTTCGAGCAGACGCACGCGCTGTTCAGGAACGCGGGCCTGAGGGAGCTGAGAACCATGGAGGTCGATAACATAGAGGCCGCCAAGAGGATGGTCGAGCACAGGCTCGGAGTTGCATTCTTGCCGAGGACTGCCGTTGTCAGGTCCGTATCTTCAGGGAACCTCGTCCTCGTCTCGATAGAGGAGAACCCCGAGATGAGCCGTTCTATAGTAGCCCTCAAACGCCGTGACGTACCCGAGACGGGCCCCGTCGCCGCCTTCCTCGAGCTTGCGAACACGATGGGCGAGAAGCGGGACAGCGCCCAGCTCTCCCCCACTCTGGCGACCGAGTTCGAGAACCTGCAGCTCATAGATCTGTTCACCTGAGAGAAGAGTGCCGGCGGGTGTCTACTACCACGCCGGACTACCAGGGCGCACATCGTACGCTTACGAAGCGGAACCGAGCGGCGCCGTTCCGGCCTCATCGGTCTCCTTCTGGCTGGCCGTATCGAGGTTGATCAGCTCCTCGCGGTTGCCTGGACCGCCCGAGACAACCAGGGTGAGCACGGGTCCGACGCCTTTCGCGTACAGCTTGTATTCGAGTTCGTTCGGCTCGACCGAGATCGTGTCCTTCGTCAGGAGCGCGTTGTCGTAGTGTCCGGAGGGGACCTGGACCATCTCGTCGGTGCTGAGGACCTCGCCGTTGTCCTCGGCCTCGCCCTTGCAGTACTCCTGGCGGTACTGCATACCATCCCTGGGATCCGCCGGCATGATGATGCCCGGCTGGGCGCCGTCGACCCCGGCCTCGAAGGAACCTTCGTTAGTTTTGATCTTGTCGTTCTCGAACTCGGCGGTGTTCTCGCCGAGGTACCAGACGTTGCCCTCCTTATCCTGGGCGTACCAGTCGAAGGTGTCCTCGACGATCTCTCCGTCCTCCGTAACCGTGTCGCGCACGACCCTGGCGGTGACGCCGTTTGCGATCTCCTTCGCCTGGTCGCTCACCGTTACGACTACCTTCAGCTCGGCGCCCTCCTGGTCGGTCTCGCGGTAGGTCCATCGGCCAGTAGGGGTTATCGATCCTGGTAGTAAAGTCCTTCGGGTCGAGATCCACGCGTTCTGCCCCCCTGGGGCAGGTCTCGCGCACTACCGGATACCACACCGCCCTGCGACTCGCCCGAGCCCGCGTTCGCGCTGCAGCCGGTGGCGAGGAGTTTGGCGAGCGTGGAAGCGATAGCGATTTCAGGGATGCGGCCCATGACGTTGACCTTCTCTATCAACCTGTGAAGCCTATTGCTCATCCTCTTCCTCCGTCGTGTGCTTACGGTGAAGTATTTCGCCGAAGACTGAGACTGAGGATTGGCCCCGCAGAATGCGGTTCGGGATCTTGGATCTGCGCGGGACAAATATGTTCGAGCACCTGCTTCGGCAAGAGCCGGAGTCAGGGCTGCGGTCCATAAGGTAGATAGAGCGTGAACGTCGAGCCCTTCCCTGGCGCGCTCCGGGCCCGTATCTCGCCGCCGTGGGCCTCGGCTATCTGGCGCGCTATGGAAAGGCCCAGGCCCACGCCACCGTCGGTGCGGGAACGGTCCGTCCGATGGAAGCGCTCGAAGACCAGGGGAAGCTCATCCTCGGGGATACCGATGCCCGTGTCCGAGACCTCCAGCGCAGCCCGGCCGTCCTCCTGTTCCACCCTCACAACGACGCTCCCACCTTCCGGCGTGTACTTCACGGCGTTGTCGAGAAGGATAGAGGCGACCTGGAAGACGCGGTCCCTATCGAAGGTGGCCTCGACAGCGTGCTTCGGGCGGACGAATTCGACGGACACTTTCCCATCGGCGGAGGTGCGGGTCGCCTGGGCGGCCTCTTCTGCGAGGGCGGCGAGGTCGTGGCGTCCTACCTCGAGGTCGGTGCTCTCATCGCCACGGGTCAGGATCAGGAGCGACTCGACCATGTTCCGCATCCTCGCAGCCGCCGCGCGGATGGCGCCGACGCTCCGTTTCGCCCGCTCTGGGTCCTCTTCGAGCGCCCACTCGTCGAGCATCCTGGCGTGGCCGCTTATGGCGGTCAGCGGCGTACGCAGCTCGTGGCTGGCGTCGGCGGCGAAGCGCCGCTGTCTTTCCAGAGCCTCCTCGCGGCGCGCGAACGCGGCTTCGAGCCGCGAGAGGAGGCCGTTGATCGTGATAGCCAGACGCCCTACTTCGTCGCCAGGATTCGCCACGGGCAGCCGCTTGGAGAGATCGCCTTCGCCCATCTCCCTGGCCGCGCTCGTCACCGCCTCGACGGGTCTCAGGGCCGCACCAGCCAGCAAATAAGCGCCACCTATGGACAGGAGGATTGCCGCGCCGATGCCTGCCACAAGCACCGTCCCGAAGCTTTCGAGGGCATCCTGGGCTGGCTCGTAAGGCCTGGCCGCTTCGACCACCCTTGCCTGTCCGGCCTGCGGGTCCACGGGCACGGCGTAGACGTAGTAGGGATCGTCGCCCGAGAGCGTGGCCGTCCCCGAGGCCGGCTCTCCCGAGCCTATCGCCTCGCGCCATACTGCCTCATCGCCCCTGCCTTTCGCCGGGGGATTCACCCTCCGCAGGATACCGCCGTTTCCGTCCCTGACGATCAAAACGACCCCGTCGAGGGTGAGCTGCTCGACGTAGGCGTCGCCCAAGCTCTCTCCGGACTCGATGAGTTTGGCTGCAGCGGTTGCCCGGCTCCTGGCGGTATCTTCGACGCCGGAAAGCAGCACGCTCCTGCTCAGAAAGTACAGAGCGAAACCAAGGATGATCAGGATCGCGCCGATCACAAGTGCTATGTAGAGCGTCAGACGCCACCGGATCGGCATGTGTTCTACTTCCCTTTCAAGGCGTATCCCGCACCCCTGATGGTGTGGATCAACTTCCGCTCCCCCGGCGCGTCAACCTTCTTCCTGAGGTACGCGATGTAGACCTCGACGGCGTTCTCAGTGACGCCGAACTCCTCTTCCCATACCCTGCTAAGGAGGAAATCCCTGGAAAGAACCCTCCGGGGATTGAGGGCCATGAACTCGAGGAGATCGTACTCCCTGGCCGTGAGGAATATCTCACGCTCACCACGCCGCACTTCACGGGTGGCTGTGTTTACTTCCAGGTCGGCGACCCTCAGTATCTCCTCACCTTCAACGCGCCTGAGGAGGGCACGCATACGGGCCAGGAGCTCATCTATCTCGAACGGCTTCGTGAGGTAGTCATCGGCGCCGAGATCGAGGCTGTGGACCTTGTCGATCGTCGCGTCGCGGGCGGTGAGCATGACGATAGGCACCCTGCTACCCGCCTGCCTGAGCTTCTTCAAGACCCCCACCCCATCGAGTTTCGGCAGCATGATGTCGAGGACGACGAGCTCCGGCCCGAACAGACTTGCTTCCTCCAGCCCGGAGAGACCGTCGAAAGCGCAACGCACGTGGAAGCCGACGCGCTGGAGCTCGGGCTCGACGAAGCCGACGATCGAAGGGTCATCCTCGACGAGCAGCACACGCGTTCCAGCTCTCATTTTCTCCTCGCTTCTTCTTGCTATTCTAATCCCCGCACTCCCTCAGAGGGCGCGTTCCCGGTCAACCCCAGCCTCCCACACGCTCTCTACCGGGAGAGAGAAAGGGCCGGGACTATTCCCGGCCCTCACCAGATACAGAATTTCCTTCCATCTCAAGCCGTCACGGCCCAGATGCTAGTCGTCGTTGGGCGCGTCCTTGCCGTCGTGACCCTCGTTATCGGCTGGCGTGCTAAGGACGTTGAAGTTCTTGTCGAGATGTACGTCTACCTGGCTGCCGTCGTCGCGGGCGACTTCGACCTCGTAGTAGCCCTCTTCGTCGCCGACCTCGGTGGCGGTCACGTGGCCTCCACCCGTGTGGTCGAGTGCGACGCTCTTGGCCTTCTCGAGGTTGGCTCCCGTAGCCTGCTGCCCCGAGGAGTTTTCGCCGTTGGCGTAGGCTACGCCAGCCACGAGGAGCATAACCAGAGCAGCTACCGCCGCCAGGAGAAAGTTGCGTTTCCTTGCGTGTGCCACTTCGCGAACCCCTTTCTTCAATGGGTGAACATCTGTTCGCAGTATCCGGTAAGAACCTGAGAACGGGCTGAGAACCGGATGAGACCTGTGAATCTAGTTGATCCTCCGAACCTCGCTACATTCTGGCTTGGGGCTAGTCGGCCTGCTTCCTCAGTATAGTCTCAGAATCGGGGTTCAGACTGGCCGATGAAGCTCGCTAGCGGAGACCTCCATAGAAAGGTGGAGACTATCATGAGACGGATCATACTACTGTGCACCATCCTGGGGTCAATGGTCATTCTCGCGACGGCATGCGCCGGCTCCTCCGGTAACACGGGGGGTGGCAGCGCGAATGGCCCGGCCAAAACACCCTACTCCCCCAACATCGACCCGGCCGATTTCACAACAAAGATAGACAACAAGTACTTCCCACTGAAACCCGGCACCACCTTCGTCTACAAGGGAACGACGCAAGACACCACGGAGGGCGACGTGGTCGCGGTCACCTCAGATACCAGGAACATAATGGGTGTTGAATGCGTGATCGTGAAGGACACGGTTACCGAGGATGGCAAGATGACCGAGCAGACCTATGACTGGTACGCCCAGGACAAGGAAGGCAACGTCTGGTACTTCGGGGAGGACTCGAAGGAGTATGAGAACGGTAAGGTCAAGAGCACCGGTGGCTCGTGGGAGGCTGGCAAGGACGGTGCCCAGCCAGGCATCATCATGCCGGCAGATCCCAAAGTCGGACACACCTACCGCCAGGAATACTACAAGGGCGAGGCCCAAGACATGGCCAGGGCTCTGAAGCTGAACGGGTCGGCCAGGGTGCCCTACGGTTCGTTCGACCACGTGCTCGTCACCGACGAGTGGACCCCGCTCGAGCCGAACATCGCCGAGCACAAGTACTATGCGGCAGGCGTGGGAAACGTCCTCGAGATCGCGACGAAGGGGCCACAGGAGCGGCTGGAACTGGTCCGAGTGAAGACAAGTTGAGGGCACGCGCGCGCCATCGACAGCAGACTGCGTGATCTGCCAGGTGGGATCTCAACTCGTGCAGTAGCTGGTCGAGATTGAGACGCGGGCGGTCTGGAGGAAAGCGCCGAGAGCTTCTCGGACGCGCGGCTAATTGCCGCCGCCTCCACCGTCTCCGCCCCCTCCGCCATGTCCTCCACCGTCGAACCAGCCCCCCTCGTGGCCG
>DASSJP010000724.1:0-2447 GCA_035691165.1 Rubrobacter sp. | reverse complement strand
AGCTCTAAGCGGCGCAACATTGAGGGGGATGAAAGGGCACCTCGCAACTGCTGTCGACGTAGTCGTTCTTGTCAGCGAAATACTCGTCCTTGCCTTTGCCGCAATAGAGCTTGTCCCTCTGCCCATCATGAGTGTAAAGCCCATCGTTGCCATCCCCGCCATAATAGACATCCTCTCCCTCTCCCTTGACTCCGAAGGGACTGCCAACAAGAACATCGTTGCCATCCCCGCCATAATAGATATCATCTCCCACATCCTGCCCCATGTCTGACCCCAAGTTGTCGTTCCCGTCGCCTCCGTATAACACGTCATCGCCCCGGTTGCCCATGACATCCCTATCATAGTATTTGCCCTTGCCTTTGTCGTCGCCCGGACCAGCGTAGATGACGTCGTTGCCAGCTCCTCCTACGATAAAGTCTGGACCGCCGAGGCCGCGTATCTCGTCATCGCCGTCAAAACCGTTTAGCTTGTCTCGTTTGTCGGTACCAGAGAGCAGGCCGCCCTTGTCCTTGGGGCAGCCAGGTAGGTCGTTCGTGGTAAAGACGACGCTCTGTTTTATAGGCTCGGACTGCAATTGCAGCTGGAGCCAGGTTACTTTGATGGTCCGTGTCCCCTCGCATCGGGCTTCTTCGGAGTCTGTTGCTTTGGGTGAGCTTCCCTGCTCCTTCTTGTTGGAGGTTTCCGAGCTCGTCCCCGTACAGCCAACCACTAGAAGAAGAACGGCGCACCCGAACAGGTAGGTGCCCACCACAGCTATGAAGCGACTTTGGCGAATCACGGCGCACCCGCCTTCACTTTGCACGTCTGCTCCCTTGCGAACACCTGGGAGCATGCCACACGACGAAGCCAGGCGCATCTCTACGGAGGCTTATTCACCCAAGTGCGTGGAAGGGAATTTCCCGGAAGTTAGGGGGCGAAATGGAGGAGCACGGCCCTTAGACTAGGTGGGTGGTTACGGAGACTGATCTCCAGCTGAGCGACGGTCGCACGCTGCACGCCTACGACACGGGCGCGAATTACGCGGACAGCCGGCTCGCCGTCTTCTGGCACCACGGCTCGCCGAACATCGGAGCGCCTCCCGAGCCCCTCTTTTCGGCAGCCGACCGGCTCGGCATCCGCTGGGTATCGTACGACCGGCCTGGCTACGGCGGATCGACACCCCGTCCAGACCGGGACGTGGCCTCGGCGGCCGCCGACGCCTCCGCAGTCGCCGATGCGCTGGGTATCGACCGGTTCGCGGTCATGGGTCATTCCGGCGGCGGTTCGCACGCCCTGGCGTGCGCCGCGCTGCTTCAAGGGCGCGTCCTGGGAGTGGTCGTCGTGGCTGGGATGGCACCTATTGGCGCCGAGGGGCTCGACTGGTTCGAAGGGTTCGGGCCAGCTGGCGTGGCCGAACTGCGCGCGGCGGAGGCCGGGCGCGCTGCTCTGGAGAAGCACTTGGCGGAGTCCGAAGACGAGCCAGAGTTCACCCCCGAAGACGAAGCTGCCCTCGCTGGCGAGTGGTCGTGGATCATCGACGTCGTCCGTCCTGCCCTCGCCGGCGGCATGGGGGGGTTCATCGACGACGATCTTGCCGGCGTCGGCGCGTGGGGCTTCGACCCTGCCGACATCGTTGCTCCAGCCCTTTTCCTGCACGGTGGCCAGGATCGGGTGGTGCCCGCCGCGCACGGTGAGTGGGTGGCGCGCCGCTGCCCCTCAGCAGAACTGTGGTTGTGCCCGGACGACGGGCACATCTCGATCCTCAACCAAGGCGCGGCGGCCCTGGACTGGCTGCGGGAGCACGCCGACGTAGGCTGAGCTCCACGTGGTATTCACCCGAGTGCGTGGAAGGTGTTTTCTCGGAACTTCGCCCTTACGGAGTTCTAAGAAGTTCGCTCCAGGGGTGGCTCTACTGCCTGATCACTGACTCGGCCGGTCGAGGGGTGGTTATCGGGTCGCCGTGCAGGTGCACGATCTTCCAGGAGCCCCCTTCGGGCCTGAGGATCATCGTGTTCCGTAGGTCGACCGGGGTAATTTCATCGCTGCCGCCGAGCTTGGCCGTCTCATGCGCCAGCTGCACCACGTAGGCCAGCTCTTCTGTTACGTACTTCGACACGATCTCGGAGTCCAAGAAATCCCCGTCCCTAAGGCGTGCCGCGGTGCGCTCGAGGGTTACGGACACCTCGTCCCACCCGCGCACTACGGGGAAGAAGGGGTTGGCCAGTGTCACGTCTTCTTTGTGGGAGAAGAGGTCCTTGTAGGGCTCGGCATCGCCCCGCAGGAACTCGGCCGTGGCGAGCTTGTACTTTGCGATGAGGTCTTCGACCTCCTCTACGGCGGACATCTGTGGGGATCACCTCCATAGATAGAATTTCGTCCTTTTCCCAAGGATACACTACGATAATCCTACGCTATTCACCGAAGTGCGTGGAAGGCTAATTCTCGGAAGCCCGTATTCACGAGCCTGA
>DASSJP010000723.1:0-4963 GCA_035691165.1 Rubrobacter sp. | reverse complement strand
CGTCGCCGGGCTGGTGGACTTTGATCGCCTGTCCTCCTTCTCGCGGTGGGTGCCTTCGTGGCACGGCCCTGCACTTATGGTAGCCCATCGGGGCTAAAGGGCGGCACCCTTATTGGAGGGGGCCGAGGACTTCTTCGGCGGCCAGCGTCAGGGCTCCGGTGCTCACCAGCTCCTCCGCCGCCTTCAGGTGGGGGGCCATGAATGTGTCTGTATCGATGAACGGTACGTCCTGCCGGATTCGTACCAGGACGGCGCCAGTTGCGGGGCCTGGTCTCAGGGGGGAGCGGAGGTCGAGGGCCTGGGCTGCGCAGGCTGCTTCGACGGCGAGGATGCTGGAGACGTTCCGGATCTGGTGGCGCAGCTTGCGGGCTGCGCTCCAGCCCATCGAGTTGTGGTCCTCTTGCATGGCCGAGGTCGGGAGTGAGCCTGTACTCGCGGGGTTCGCGAGGCGGCGGTTCTCCTCGGCGAAGGCTGCTGCTGTGTAGTGCGGGATCATGAACCCCGAGTTCACACCGGGTTTTGGACTCAGGAACGCTGGCAGGCCCTCCGATCGCTTCGGGTCGAGCATGCGGTCTATTCTGCGCTCCGTGATCGCGCCGACCTCGGAGGCGGCGATGGCGAGGAAATCCAGTACGAAGGCCAGCGGCTCCCCGTGGAAGTTCCCCACGCTCTCGACCCGTCCGTCGGGGAGGATCACGGGATTGTCCGTGACGGAGTCGAGCTCGCGTCGGGCTACTTGTGAGGCGTGATCCAGGGTATCCCGTGCGGCGCCGTAGACCTGTGGGGCGCAGCGCAGCGAGTACGCGTCCTGAACGAGGTGGGGAGAGTCGCGGTGGGAGGAGACGATGGGGCTCCCCGAGAGCATCCTCGCGATGTTGCAGGCGCTCGCGATCTGGCCAGGGTGAGGACGCAGGGCGTGGAGCTCTTCGCGGAAGACCCTGTCGGTGCCGAAGAGGGCCTCCACGGACATCGCCGCGGTCACGTCCGCGGTTTTCAATAGAACATTCAGGTCTTCGAGGGCCAGGAGCAACATTGCGAGCATGCCGTCAGTGCCGTTGATGAGGGCGAGTCCTTCTTTCGTGGCGAGCTGGAAGGGTTGGATGCCAGCGCTCTGGAGGGTTTCCCTGGTCGGGACGGATACTCCATCTTCGAGCATCCAGCCTTCTCCTGTCAGGCACAGTCCGACGTGGGCGAGGGGTGCGAGGTCACCGCTCGCGCCCATGGAGCCGTATTCGGGGACGGCGGGAGTGAGGCCCGCGTTCAGGAGCGCCATCAGTGCGTCTATGAGTTCGGGGCGGACGCCGGAGTAGCCTGCAGACAGGGTCTTCGCCCTGATGGCCATCATGGCCCGCACGACCTCGGGCTCGACGAAGGGTCCCATGCCGGAGGCGTGGCTGCGGAGGAGAGATTGCTGCAGCTCCAGGCGTTTCTCCGTCGGGATCCTGGTGCTGGCGAGCGCCCCGAAGCCTGTCGTCACCCCGTAGATCGGATGGGTACCGTCGATCATTCGCTCGACGTGCTTGCGCGAGGCACTGACACGCTCGCGGGCCTCTTCGCCCATCGCCACCCGCGCACCGTGCCTGGCGACCGCGACTACGGAGCCCTGGTCCAGATCCTCTATATAGAGCTCCTCCGGCATCATCCCGGCGCTACATCGCCAGTGTGTGCTCGTAGTCAGGGCTGAAGGTATGTACCGGGCACGGTATATCGCCTTCGAGCGCGAAGTGAAACGCATGTCCAGCCTCGCTGAAGTATGGGAGCAGCCAGGACGAATGCCCGCCGTCCCCGAGGGTGTCCTCCTCGGATATCCGCCCTGAACTACCCTTGTTCACGGACGCCCTCCTACTCTATAAAGCGTCGTACGGTACACGAGTTCGCGCAGCCTAACAGAGGGACTTCGAGGGTTGCAATCTTTCTGTAATACAGGTCTGTGAGGACTATGGCGGGCGGCTCGATAGTACTGTCGGGGTTGAGCTTTATTGCTCTTCCGGCGCGTCCTCTTCCAGGGAAGGGCTGTATCCCGCGCTACCCAGGCCGAGGATCGAGCCGACGCTCCCGATACTGAGGATCGAACCAGTGCTCCCGATGCTGAGAACTGATCCCGCGCTCCCGATGCTCAGGATAGAGCCCACGCTTCCGATGCTCAGGATGGAGCCGGCACTCAGGATGCTCCCGAAGCTGAGGAAGCTCAGGATGTTGCGGGAGCTCCCCGCGCTGAGTACCCTGGCGATCGTCCCTCGGGCCGGACGCGTCTTTCGGTAAGCTCTCACGGCCTTCTTGTGCAAAACGCCTCCCTCGATACGCCTTCGTCTCAGTGTATCACCGCGCCTCAGGAGCGCCCTGCCCGGACGGCTTCCCGTACCGCGGGTACGACCTCGTTTGCGAAGACTTCGATCTGCTGCTCGTGGTCTTGAGAAGGCCAGTAGATAAACGTATCCATGCCGTGCTCGAGGGCGAAGCCCGTGAGGGACTCGACCCACCTCGAGGCGGGGCCGTCAAGGGGGCCTTCGCCTGCGGTCCCGATAGTGCCCGAGAGGTTGTAGGCGCGACGGATCTCCTTCGGCTCCCTGCCCGCCTCTCTTGCCCCTTCGTCTATCCGCTTCTGCATCTCCGGCAGCCTCTGCGGTGGCGAGTAGCCGAAGGATGGCACCCAGCCGTCTGCGCGCCTCCCGATCAGGTTCAGCATCCGCGGCCCGTATGCCCCGATCCATACGCCTATGTCGTGGACGGGATGAGGTCCCGGCCGCATTCCTTTGAGGGAGTAGAACTCGCCCTCGAAGCGCAGGCTACGCTCCTCGCTCCACACCATTCGCATGACCTGTATCGCTTCCTCGACGGAGCGGACGGCCTCGCCCGGGCTCCTGCGCGGGCCGCCCATGCCGACGACGGCGTCCCAGAACGCCCCGGCGCCGAGGCCCAGCTCGATCCTCCCTCCCGAGAGCACGTCCAGGCTCGCGGCTGCTTTCGCGAGCATGGCAGGCGGGCGAAGCGGGAGGTTCGCAACGTCTGGGAAGAAACGGACGCGCTCCGTGATTGGAACGAGAGTCGAGATGAGCGTCCACGTGTCCAGAAAGCGCCGCTGGTATGGGTGGTCCTGTATGCCCACGAGGTCAAGCCCGACCTTGTCTACTGCCTTCGCGACGTGTGCCGCCCAGTCCGGCGGGTCTGCGAGCGGCTCCACGCTCACGCCGAACTCCAGGTCCCTGCCGTAATCTGTCATTAGGTCTCCTTCCCTGTGGTCCTTTGCAGGCCGAAAGAGGCGGCGAACGCCACGATAGATGCGGCGCTCACGAGCAGGAACGCGTCAGAGTATGGCGCGGCGTCGAGGGTGTAGAGCGGGTTGAGGGCGCCTGATCCCGCCTCGTGCCTGAAGGCCAGGAAGGTTGCCGCTACCGCCGGTCCGAAGCCGCCTCCGAGGAAGAAGATCATCTGGTAGATCCCAAGCCCAACTCCACTCTCTTGCCGCGAGAGCGTCGCCGTGGCCGCGTTGGCGTTTGGCGAGTTGACGGCGGCGAAGCCGAGGCCCTGTCCCAGGATGCCTAATGTCACCCAAAGGGAGGAGGCCCCCGCGGCGTACGCTGAGATGAAGAAGATCGAGGCCATCATTACGACGAGCCCCGTCCTGACGAGTGCCCGCGGGCCGAATCGGTCCGAGAGCCGGCCCGCGAGCGGCGAGAGCACGGCCACGACGATCGCACCTGGCGCGAGCACGAGCCCGATGCCGGCCGCCGGGAGGCCGTTTTCGTCGGATAGTAGTAGTGGCGTTATGACCAGGCTTCCCAGGTTGGCGAACATCATGAAGAACCCGACCGCCGCCGTTGCCAGGAACGCCCCGTTGCGACAGAGCGCCGGCGAGACGAAAGGCACGTGCGCCGTACGCGTCCGCCACACGAAGTAGATCGCAAGCAGGACGGATAGCGCGAAGCTACCCCAGGAGGCGGGGGAGTGGAAGCCACGAACCTGCCCCTCGGTGACGCCGAAGAGCGCGAATCCCGCCCCGAGCGCGAGCGAGAGCCCACCTGGCACGTCGAAGCGCCGGAGCGCACCGGCGAAGCCTTCCCGCTCCGCGCCGTCTTTTGAGGCGCCTGGCAGGGCACGCAGCGCGCCGGGGATGAGGGCGAGGGACAGAACTACCGTAAGCAAGAACAGCACGTGCCATCCCAGGAACCCAGCGACAAGGCCACCGAATACGGGTCCAATAGCAGCCCCGGCACCGACGCTCGCCGAGAGCAGCCCGAGCGCCGTACCCCTTTCGCCCGGCGGCAGCGCTTTCGCCACAGCCGCGAAGCCGAGGGCCGGTATCGCCGAGGCGCCGACCCCCTGCACGATGCGACCTGCGACAAGCAAAGGGAGGGTTGGAGCCAGCGCGCAGAACAGCGAGCCGACGGCGAATACGACGAGGCCCACGGCGAACACGCGGCGCAGGCTGTACAGGTCGGCGATGCGCCCGTAGAGCGGGATGCCGACTGCGAAGACGAGCAGGTAGCCCGTGATGACCCATCCCACCTGCCCCTGCGTCACCCCGTAGTCTCTCTGGATGTCAGGCACAACGACGTTCACGAACGTCTGGTTCAGGACGGAGATGAGGATCGCAGTCACCACCACAGCAAGGAGCAGCCGAGTGCCCCCCGATCCTTCCAGGCTCACCGCCTCTTTATCCGTACTCAAGCCACGGTCCCGACTGGCTCGGCGCGGAGCGAAGGCTCCTCCGTTCTGAGTTTCTCCGCGAGTTCCACGACGAGTCGTCCGAGATCGTCCAGCCGCCCGCCGAAGTTGTCGTCGGTGATGTCGCCACGGTCGTCGGTGCGCTGCCAGGCCTTCGTGACCCCGACCATGAGGGGAGCCACGACCCCGCGCAACGCATGCACCACGTGGACCATCGCACCGTTGGCGTTGGCCGCGGCCTGCTCGCCGCCCGCCGTCGAGATGAGACCAACCACTTTGCCGTCGAAGTACGGATGCT
>DASSJP010000722.1:0-5154 GCA_035691165.1 Rubrobacter sp. | reverse complement strand
AGCCCTGCCGTTGAGTTCTCCCGTCTTGTTCTGTTTGTAACTGGCTTCGTCCCCGAAGCCTCCTAGCCACACGACACGCACGTTCTCCCGTGACTCAGGTACCGCCAGAGAAAGTGAGGCGACGTCTGTCGCTGGGCCTGTGGCGATTATGGTCAGCGGTCCCCGGCGAGATTCTTCCACGAGGAACTCAAGCCCGGCGCTCGGAACCAGCTCCTCCCGGCTCTCCATCGGGCGCTCCGCGCCGGGAATACAGGGCACGTCGCTCCCGCACAGGGCGACGACCCGCTCGGCCTCCTCCTGGTACATGTCGCGCGAGCCCGGGCCGTGGGCCGTCGTATTGTGCACGGAGATCACACCCCTCACCTCCAGCGTTCCCTCAGGCGCTCCGAGCGCGTGGGCGATGGCGAACTGGTCGTCTACCTCGTTCGCGGTGTCGCAGTCGAGGACTACGCGTGTGGGGTTCATAGTCTCCTCACGCGGCCGTGAGCACGACGGGGCTGCTCTTCGTAATGACGATGGTGTGCTCGTGGTGCGCCGCAGGGCTGCCGTCAGCGGTCCTTACGGTCCAGCCGTCCTGACCCTCGACGGTGCGGTCTGAGCCTGCGGCGATGATCGGCTCGATGGTTATTACGAGTCCCTCGGTCAGTGGAAGCTCCAACCTCTCATCGAAGTAGTTGGGTATGGTGGGAGGCTCGTGGATTGTCCTCCCGACCCCGTGGCCGCTCAACCCGCGGAGGACCGCGAAACCCCGCCGGCGCGCGGCTGTCTCCACGACACGGCCGATCTTGTTGACCTGGCGTCCTGCACGCGCCACGGAGGCCGCCCGCGCGAACGCCAGCTCCGCGCAGTCTTTCAACTCCTCGTGCAAAGGAGGTCCCGAAGGCAGCGCGACCGTGACCGCCGCGTCAGCGACGTATCCCGCAACGTCGGCGGTCACGTCGATCTTGACGAGGTCCCCTGCCTCTATGACCCGGCCTCCCGGAACCCCGTGCACGGCCTCGTCGTTGATACTAATAAGGTTGACGCCGGGGAACCCGTACACCATCCGCGGCGCCGATTGCGCGCCGTGCCGCTCGAAGACAGCAGCCCCGATGGCGTCCAGCTCGGCTGTCGTCATGCCTGGTTCCAGCGCTTCCCTCATCGCCCGCAGCGAGAGCGCCACCACCCTCCCGGCCCTGCGCAGCCCGGCGAGGTCTCTGTCAGATCCTACGGTCACGGTGACTCCTCTCGTTCAGGCAACGTCGGGCTAGACACTATCGTATTGTAGGCTGGAGGGGTGGATCGTCGCAGGGAGGTTCCGCGTTGCCTGAGCGGGCTGTGGTGTAAACTTATGACAGGAGATACGAGACTTGGATTGGGAAATCATTTTCTGGGCTGCGCTGGCTGCTCTTGCCTTCGCCGGCGAGCTTCTCACCGTCTCTTTCTTCCTGCTCTTCTTCTCGCTCGGCGCCGTCGTCGGGCTCGTGGCCGCCCTGTTGGGACTCGGCATCACGGTCCAGGCTGTCGGCTTCCTCCTGGCCTCGGTCCTCAGCATGGTGATCCTGCGTCCCGCAGTCTTGAATCGGCTCTCGCTGCGGGGTGGGGAAGGGTACAGGGGACACCGTGGGATCACGGGCGAGAGCGCTGTGGTGACGGAGGAGATAGAGGCTGGTGGGAAAGGGATGGTTCGCGTGGGAAGCGGTGAGTTCTGGACCGCCAGATCCCTTCATCCCGACGAGAAGATAGAGCGAGGCACCAGAGTGAGGGTGCTCGACACAGACGGGCTTACCGCCTTGGTAGATACCGTGGAGACGAAGGAGGACATGTCGTGACAGGCCTTATATTGTTGGCAGTACTGGCGATAGTGGTATTCCTGGTGGCGGCGAGGAGCATCAGGATCATCCCCCAGAGCCGGGTGGCGATCATACAGCGACTGGGACGCTACCACCGCACCGCCCAGAGCGGGCTCACTTTGGTCGTGCCTGTGGTAGACAAGATGTTGCCCAAGACGGACCTCAGGGAGCAGGTCATCGCGTTCCAGCCCCAGGCTGTCATCACAAACGACAACGTGGGGATGCAGATCTCGACGGTCGTCTACTACCAGGTCGTGGACGCAAGGGCTTCCGAGTACGAGGTCGCCAACTTCCACCTGGCGCTGGAGCAGATCACCCAGACGACCCTGCGAAACGTGATCGGCAACCTCATCCTGGACAAGACCCTGACCTCCCGCGACGAGATCAACGCGAAGCTCCGCACCGTCCTCGACGAGGTGACGGAGAAGTGGGGCATCAGGGTGACGAGGGTCGAGCTGAAGGAGATCATCCCCCCCAGAGACATCCAGCAGGCGATGGAGAAGCAGATGCAGGCCGAGCGGACCCGCCGAGCCGCGATCCTGACCGCCGAAGGCGACAAGCGGTCCGCGATCCTGAAGGCCGAGGGCGAGAAGGAGTCCTCTATCCTGCGAGCCGAGGGCGAACAGAGGTCCGCCGTTCTACGAGCCGAGGGCGAGGCCGAAGCCTACCGCAACGTCCAGGCGGCCCAGATAGAGATGACGGGCAAGCTCTTCGAGCGGCTGGAGAACTCCGACCTCTCCCCCGAGTCACTCCGCTATCTCTACCTGAAAGCGCTCCCCGAGATGGCGAAGGGACCGGCGAGCAAGCTCTTCGTCGTTCCCTCCGAGATACAGGATCTCGCGGGGACCATCGGCGCCCTGGCCGGCGGCGCGAGCCTCGCCAGCGAGGACGGGTCTGAGAGCAAAGGGACGCAGCGCCGTCTGAACGCTCCAGGCACCCCGAACGGAGAGCCTCCCGCCCGACTCGAAGATAAGCTATAAGTCGCCAGATCCTCTGACCTCTTTCTCGGCGCGTGCACTGGCGCCTCGAGATCGGTATGCTGCACGGGTTGGCCAGAGTAGGAAATACCACCTCGTGGGGAGAAGGAGGTTCGCGTGAGGAGACTGATTCTGTTCCTGGCGGTCGCGGCGACGGTGCTGCTGGTGGCTGGAGGAGCCGCCGTAGCGGCCACGCTTGCCTGCAACGGAGGCACATGTACTGGCAGCGACAAGCCCGACACCATGTATGGCAGTCCCAGACACGATGCCATCTACAGCCTGAAGGGTGGCGACCTGGTACGCGGCAACGGCGGTGACGACCTGGTGAACGGCGACGGCGGGGATGACAAGTTGTCAGGCGGCAGGGGCGGCGACACGGTTAACGGCTCCAATGGTGACGACGTCGTAGCCGGCAACGCCGGGCACGACGATTTGACCGGAGGTGCCGGAAATGACCGCATCGAGGCCGACGACGGGATGAGGGATACGATCTCCTGCGGTGACGGTACAAGGGATCGGGTCATCTTCGACAAGGGCCTGGACCGCATTGCTGGATGCGAGGTCGTGACACCCAGGTAGAGAAGCCGCAGGGCTCGCCTCGAGCCCTGTCAGGCTACGTCTCCGGCTACCTCTGCTGGTGCTGCTCGAAGAAGCGCACCATCTCCGCCGACGCGTCGGGGCCTTTGGGATCCGTGTACGAGCCGGGATAGCTACCGCCGGACCAGGCGTGGGCGAGCCCGTGCACGCTCCACCGCTCGACGATCGCCCGGCCATCGGCGTCGTGGTAGGTGAACCGGGTGTACTCGTAACCGCCCGGCACCCGCCCCTGGCGCGTGCTTACCCGCGGTGATGAGCCGTTCTGGCTACCATCCAGGTGGGCCAGGATGCGATCACCGTTGCGCGGGTGGACGGTCGTGTCACGATCCCCGTGGAACACGATGGTCGGAACGATCTTCCCTCCTCCGGTAACGCCGGGTTGTGCAACGACAGGTCCACCCTGACGCATCGCTGTGAACGCGGTCGAGAGGTCGTGTGCGGCTCCCGGAGCGAGGCCGGAGTGGACACCGATGGCGGCGTACAGGTCGGGATACGTGGCGCCCATGATCGCGGCCATAGCCCCTCCTGCCGACATCCCGGCCACGTAAACCCGGCCTTCTGCGACGCTGTACTCGTCCACTACCTGGTTCGTGATGCCCGCGATGATGGACGGCTCTCCACGCCCACGCTGCTGGTCGGCGGCCTGGAACCAGTTCCAGCACTTCTGCATGTTTGCGTTCTGTACCTGCGCCGGATAGGCGACGAGGAAGGTGTGCTCCTCGGCGAGCGTGTTCATTCGGGTGCCCGTGGCGAAATCGTCCGGATTCTGGGTGCAACCGTGGAGCATGACGATAAGGGGCACCGCCTGCCCTGTGTAGCCGCTAGGAATGTAGAGCTTGTACGAGCGGGTACCCGCGCCGTTGGTGTATGACCTCTCGACGAAGCGTCCTCCCTCCGGCACGCTGACGGAGGCGGGTCTTCCCACCTTCGTCCCCGGCGGGCGCTGCACGCCGCGGGTGAGGATGGTCGGACCTGGGGTCGTCCATGTAGCCGCGTTGGGCGCACGACCCGCGGTGTGTCCGCCGTTCGTCTGCTCCTGCGGGGTCCCCTTTATCAGGCTGGAGGTCACCTCTATCGGCTCGTCGGAGTTGCCCGAATCTTCCCACGCCGCCGGGGCGAACGTGCCTCCGAGGGCACGCTGGATGGCGGCTGTCGCCTCGTCGAGGCGGCCCTGCTGCGTGAGGCGCGTGGCCTCGGCCATAATGTTCTGCATCTGATCGTTCATAGTTGTGTTCCTTTCTTTACGGGGATTGGATCCGATCCCTCAGCGCAGCCTTCACGGCCTTGCTCGCCCTGAGGGCGCCAAGCACGTTTATGGACTCTATGGTCTCAAGTGCCAGCTCAGGATCTACATCGTCGTCAATGCTTGCCAGGCCCAGAACTTTGATCTCCAGGGTCTCACCAGCCTCGCGCACCGCCTCCAGGTCGCGGCGAGTGTAGTTTTGCAGTCCGAGTACCAGCGTCTTGCGCGCCACCGTCTGCCTGACTTCCTCGGCGTGCGTGGTTAGCTGGTTGCGGATGGCCGTCCGGATGAAGTCAGTGCGGTTGGAGTAGAAGCCCTCCTGTACCAGCAGATCTATCTGCCCCAGATCCACAAGCCCCAGATTGATCGTGATCTTCTCCGTCCCGCTCATGCCAGCACCTCATTCGCCGTACATCTATACAACATCCATATACCATCCATATGGATGTTACAAGAGACCACGACTTTGTCAAGTAGGAGTTTTGGGAGCTTTGGTGGCCTGGGC
>DASSJP010000721.1:0-10674 GCA_035691165.1 Rubrobacter sp. | reverse complement strand
TTATCGGAAAGGCCGTCGCTGCTCTCGGGGGAAGGCAGCTCATCTGGTTCGGGAGGGACCCACCTATGCAGTGCCACTTCGATCTGTTCCCTCTTCACCGGCTTGGTGACGTAGTCGTCCATCCCCGCTTCCATCGCCACTTCCTGGTCTTCCCGCATGGCGCTCGCGGTGAGGGCGATGATCGGGATGTGGTGTCCAGTCTTCTCCTCGCGCCTGCGTATCTCTCTCGTTGCCTCATAGCCGTCCATCTCGGGCATGTGGCAATCCATCAGAATCCCCGCGTAGGAGATGCGCGAGATCGCCTCGATGGCTTCGAGACCGTTCAAGGCGACGTCTACCCTGTAGCCCAGGCTTTCGAGCATCTTCACCGCAACCCTCTGGTTTATGGCGTTGTCCTCAGCCAGAAGGAGTCGGGCGCGGCTGCGGCCCCTCTCCTCCCTTATGCTGTGACGGGTCACGAGCAGTTCCTCTTCTCGCTCCGGCTCCTCTGGATGACCCATCACCGTAGCGAGGGCGTCATAGAGGTATGACGAGCGTACCGGCTTGGTGAGGTACGCTGAGATACCAGCCTCTCTCGACTCGGCCGCCTCCCCACGCTGACCCATGGAGGTCAAGAGAAGAAGCCGCACCTCGGAGAGCGCTGGATCCCCCTTTATCTTGCGGGCGAGCTCCATGCCGTCTATCCCAGGCATGTGCATGTCCAGGATCGCCACATCGTAGGGCTCGTCTCGCTGTGCGGCAGAGCGAAGCATCTCGAGAGCCCCCTCGGCATCCCCGGCCATCCCGTTGATCATCCCCCACGAGAGGACCTGCTGGTGGATGACCTCGCGGTTGGTGTGGTTGTCGTCCACGACCAGGACGCGAAGATTTCGAAGGTCGGTGCGAGGCCTCTCGACTTCTTCACCAACCTCCGGCTGCTTCTCGAAGGGCATCTCGAAGAAGAACATGGACCCGACGCCCAGCTCGCTCTCCACCCCGATCTCTCCGCCCATCATCTCGACTAGTTGCTTGGAGATGGCGAGCCCAAGCCCCGTGCCACCATAGCGCCTCGTCGTGGAGGTGTCGGCCTGGGTGAAGGATCTGAAGAGGCGTTCTCTCTGCTCCTCGCTCATCCCGATGCCTGTATCGGTGACCTCGAAGCGGATGGTGACGCCTTCGGCAACTTCTTCCGCGAGCCCGACGCGCAAGATGACCTCTCCCTCCTCGGTGAACTTGGTGGCGTTACCGAGCAGATTGGTGAGGATCTGCGTGAGACGCCCTGGATCGCCTCTCAGGCCATACGGTACGTCGTATTCGACCAGATTAATGAGCTCGAGACCCTTGGCGTGTGCCCTCTCGGTGAAGAGGCCCAGGGCCCCCTCGACGGTGCTTCGCAGGTCGAAGTCTATAGTCTCAATGTCGAGCTTTCCGGCTTCTATCTTGGAGAAGTCCAGTATGTCATTGATGATGGCAAGCAGGTTCTCCCCGGAGGTCCTGATGGTACTTGCGTAGTCTCGCTGCTCGTCTGAGAGGTCGGTGTCCATGAGCAGGCTCGTCATGCCGATCACACCGTTCATGGGGGTACGTATCTCGTGGCTCATGTTGGCCACAAACGCGCTCTTTGCACGGTTAGCAGCCTCGGCCTCGTTCCTGGCCATCTCCAACGCGGTGACGGCGTCTGCGAGCTGGGCGGTGCGCTCTTCGACCCTCTCTTCGAGGCTCTCGTTGAGCTGGCGGATCTCCTCTTCCGCCCTCTTGCGTTCCGTGATGTCGGTGGCGATGCCAGCCATACGGATTGGCACCCCATCCTCGTTGCGCTGGGCCTTCCCGCTAGAGTCGCAAACGCGGTATTCGCCGCTGGAATGCCTGAAGCGTAACTCCATGGCAAACTCTGTATCCTGTTCGAGATGGGCTGAAATATTGTCCAGTAGCTTCTGACGGTCATCTGGATGCACGTACTCAAGGAAACCCTCGAAGGTCGGGGTGAACTCCGAGCGAGTGAGGCCGAACATCTCGAAGAGCCTGTCGTTCCAGTAGAGATCACCCGTCAGGATATCCCAGTCGAAGATGCCGTCGTTGGAGCCTTCCACCACCAGGGCGTAGCGCTCCTCGCTGTTCCTCAGCTCCGAAGTGCGTTCCTCGATCCGCTTCTCCAGGTCCTCGTTGAGTTGCCGGATCTCCTCCTCCGCCCGCTTGCGTTCGGTTATGTCCGTGGCAACACCCAGGATTCCGCGAGATTCACCGGTCGACGAGAGCAGGGGCACCTTGATGGTCTGGAACCAGCGTATCTCTCCCGTGTGCGAATCGGTCACAGGTTCTTCGGGAATGTATTTGCTCTGGCGCATCTCCATGACTTCCCTGTCGGCTCTGAGGAAGGCTTCCACTTCCTCCTTGTTGGCGTTGAAGTCCGCATCGGATTTGCCGACGAGGGCTTCGACCGTCGTGCCGTAAACAGCTGCTATCGCCTCGTTGACCAGGGTAAATCGCCCTTCCCAGTCCTTGACGAAGATCAGGCTCGGATCAGCGTCGATGACCTGGCGAATAAACTCTTGCTGCTCCTTCAGTTCCTCCTCGACCTGCTTTCGCTCGGTGATGTCGACCATGAATCCTTGCCGGTAGCGGGACCCGCTCGCCTCATCCTCGATCAGGACCGATTCGTTGCGTACCCACACTACTCCTCCGTCGCGACGAACCATACGGTACTCCGTCGTGGTGACCTCGCCAGGCTCGAGGACTCTCTCGACCTCGGCCTGCAGGCGTTCGCGGTCGTCGGGGTGAACCAGACGCCACCTGAAGTCCGCGTCGTCGAAATCCTCGGGAGAGTAACCAGTCCAGGCCTCTAGTTGGGGGCTTATGTACATCGCGGCATCGGGACTCCCGATCTCCTGGACGTAGGTGACCGCCGGCATCCGCTCGACGAGCGCGCGGTACCTGCTTTCGGCCTCTTGGATCTTTCGCTTCGCTTCCTCGCGCTCGGTCAAGTCCATCATCGAGCCGAGCATCCTTACCGGTTCGCCGTCTTCTCCGCGCACGACGTAGCCTTTGTCGTGGATCGTCGAATACGCGCCGTCGGCGCGGCGGAAGCGGTACTCGGAAGTCCATGCCTCCTGGTCACCCTCGACAGCCTCCTGTAAGCTCGACACGACCCTCTCCCTATCTTCCGGGTGGAGACGTTCTTTCCACCAATCGGGGTCTGCGTTAACCCCGGCTGCGGAGTAGCCGAACATGGCCTCCACCGCGCCGTCCAGCTTATGCTCGCCCGTGACGTAATCGTTGTCCCAGATGACCTCGTTGGTCGCCCTTGCAACCAGCCGGAAACGCTCTACGCTCTCCTGGATCTGACGTTCCACACGCTTGCGTTCGGAAATGTCGCGGGCGATGGCTACGGTTCCCACGACCTTGCCGTCTTCATCCTTTAGCGGAGAGAACGTTAGCGAGACGGATTTGCGCCTCCCGTCTTTGGCCACTCGCACGGTCTCGTAGTCCGAGACGACCTCTCCATGCCTGGCCCTGTCGAGGACCTCGTTCAACTCGTCGATGCGATCGGGGGGCGTCAAAATGGAGACGTGTTTGCCCTTGATCTCATCCTCCGAGTAACCGTAGAGCCTTTGCGCGCTCGGGTTCATGCTTGTGATGGTGCCCTCAAGCGTCTTGGAGTCGATGGCGTCGTTCGCGCTCTCCAAGATCGACGCCAGTCTGGAACTCTCTGCCTGAGAGCGCCTGAGCCTGCTCAGGAAGACCTGTAAGCCAATCCCGGACAGTATGAAGGTGGCTGTGATCACGAGCCGCATCCACAGTTCGTCGGCGTCTGGAGGAAGCAACCGGCCTGTGAAATCGCCCTTGCCGAACAAGGTGTCCATGAAGGATTCGAGCAGCCAATACCCTGCGGCAAGCCCAAGCCCGAACCATACGAAGATCTGACCTCTCGTAGATCTCTTGTTTTCCACCCTTGACCTTTTCCTCACTTTTCCGTCACACAAGGTTATGATAAGTATCATACTTCCTTCCTCATTATGACGACGTGAAACCCGATCACATAGATGAATTCTGCCGTTGCTTGGAAGAAACATCGTGTTGCTAATCAATGAAGTTACGTCGGAAACGAAGCCTCTTTGCAACGGTATGCAACCCGCAAACAACAGTAAGAATATGCCGAACGGCATACGCAAGGGCCTTGCTCCGGTGCTAGGATGATGTCCGCAGGAAGAACTCGGTTACGTAGAGGCTCGGAACTTCGCCCCATATTGTGGGCACCTGGGGCAGAGGGAGCCAGTGGTGCAACCGGCTACTTTGGATCAAGGATCCATGGGCCGGTTTTTCTGTTGGGGAAAGGGAGTGTGTCAAGGAGGTGATGACGCGAGGATACCTGACGAAGAGATAGGGAAGGGCCGGACGCTTGTCTTTCGACTGGGCACCGATACAAGAGCAACCCGACCCCCGCAAACAGGCATTCTACTCTCACTAGGCAGGGACAATTAATAGCCCTGTCCCTGAAAAGAGGAGTAGAGGCTGGGAAGAAAGGAGAAAGCCGGTAATGAGGAAGATCGGCATAATCGCCGTACTGTCCCTGATTCTGGTAGCCGTAACGGCTGCTGTAGCCTGGGCGGACAGCCCGCACTTTACCAGGGCCACCGCCGCCGTTGATGGCAGCGGCAATCTGGTCGTGACTTTCAAGGAAGCCGGACTTGGCACGACCGTGACCACCGAGCACATAACGGTGACGGCTGACGCGTCTGCCGTATATCAGTGCTTCAACAACGGCGGGAATCATCCCAAGGCCGGGAACAAAGAGACTGTGACCGCGCCGGTATCAGGTGGCGGTGACTTCCCCGTCCGCAACGGGTCTGCCAGCGGAAGCGTCACGGTTGCGCCTCCTGGCCCGGGTAGTTTCTCCTGCCCGTCCGGCCAGCACCTGGTGTTCATCAGCGTGACGTACTCGAACATCACGATCACGGGTTCGGGAGGGGAAACGGCTACGGTCCCGAGCACGATCAGCTTTCCTTGAAGATCCGGGACTCTGATTGAGTAGCAGAGTAGCATCGAGGGCCGGGACTCTATAGCCCGGCCCTCTTCGTATGAGGTTCCTCTGAGGAGGTCAGAGAGCGTAGCCCCAGCCAGGCGATTCCCTGTCCCTCTTATCGGTCCCTCCGAAGATCATTCCCTCCTAACTCTCGCTGGCGTTGAGGAGGCCCCACCTCACTGCCCAGGTCCGCCCACCCTCTGGCGTTGACCGATCCCGTTATGATCTACTCTCTTCGCCTACTTGATAGCCTTCCAACGTCTGCCGACCGTAACGGGAGGGCTTTTCTGGGTATTCCAAAGAATCCTTTCTCTTCGGGACGCCGGCGCGACACGTTTCCTCGTTGGGTGGTCGAGGTGATGCCTGGCTATCGGCTGTGGGCACTGGCTGTCTACTCGCGGGGTTGAGTGCAAAGCTGATGCTCGGAGATCAGCCAGGAAAGGTTCGAGATCTAGTCCAAATGGGGGATACGCGCCGACCGCGCAGGGGGTATGGTGCCATTGTTACGTGAGAGAACGCGAGGAGTGTGGTCGGCATGTTGAGGAGCACGGCAAGCAAGGTCATGTGGGTAGGCAGAGCCACCGTGTTCCTCGTCGGCCTCTCCGTGATACTGGCCCTGGTCTTCGGGGTAGTCTCCACGGCCTTTGGGGCCAACGGTGACTCGTTTGTCCTCGGCAAGGCCGCCAATACCGCGACACAGATGACCGGGCTCGTTGGCAATATAGCCGACACGACCAGGGCCGCGCTCTCGATCAGCAACACCAGGGGCGGGTCGGCGCTGGCGCTCAAGGTGGGGAGCACCACCGTCTCACCAAACGACGTGGCGCCGATGAGGGTCAACTCCACGAAGAAGGTGGACAACCTGAACGCCGACAATCTAGACGGCCTGGACTCGACAGATTTCCAGGGCAAATACGCCCAGACTGTGGTTGTGGCGAAATCGGGTGGGGATTTCACCTCCGTGCAAGCGGCGCTCGACAGCATCACCGACGCGGGCGCCAGCAAGCACTACCTGGTGTGGGTGGGACCAGGGACCTACGACGAGCGGGTTCAGATGAAGCCTTTCGTGGACATAGAGGGGGCGGGGGAGCTTGCCACCAGGATCACGGCCCCAGGTGGGACAGGTTTCGCCGCAGGCAGCAGCACGGTGTCTGGGGCGAACGACGCCGAGTTGCGCCACCTGACGGTGGAGAACACGGGCGGCGGCACCGACGCGATGGCGATCTTCAACGCTTCTGCCTCGCCCCGGCTCTCGAACGTGACTGCTACGGCCGAGGGCGCGGATCACAACAGAGGCGTGGTCAACGCTACTTCCTCTCCGACGATGACGGACGTGACCGCAACGGCCTCTGGGGGCGCCAGCGCCTTCGGAGTGGCCAACTCGGGCGGCTCCTTCCCGACGATGACGGACGTGATCGCCAAGGGATCGGGAGCAGGCTACAACGTTGGTGTAAACAACGCAGGGTCCTCCCCGACTATGACGGACGTGAAGGCAACCGCTGAAGGTGGTGCCAACGCCCGTGGTGTCGAGAACAGTACATCTTCTCCGAAGATGACAGACGTCAGCGTCACGGCTTCAGGGGGGAGCACTGAAAATACGGGCGTGGACAACTACCTTCACTCGTCCCCGATGATCCGGGAGAGCGTCATCAGCGCCAGCGGAACATCCAGCTATGGGGTGTGGGGCCACTTCCCTGACGACACCATCAGCGTGGTAACGATAGAGAACTCCGAGGTGAAGGGTGCCACCGGCACCGTAAAGGTCGAAAGCGGCTACAAGGTCAACGTGGGCGCCAGCAAGCTCGACGGGGGAGCAGTATCCATCGCCGGTACAGGGAGCGCGGTCAAGTGCGCCGGGGTGCACGACGAGAACTACGCCTTCTCCGCCGGCCCCACCTGCCCGTAGGGTGAGTGCTGAATAGGCCAAACGTAGCGATGATCTGCCGGGAAAGGACCGAGATACTTACCGGGTCGGCCTCTCCTCTCACCGTTGTTCGCCGAGCGCGTAGAGAGACTGCCTGAATGGCTACCAGCCGTGGCAAGTGCGCAGGGGAATACGCAACCTCTTTCGCCCGAGTGTGTGGGAAACGGGGTTCTCGCAAGTCGCTCTAAGGGTAGCTCTACTCCTGGATCACCGATTCGGCTGGCTGAGGCGTGGTTATGGGGTCTGCGTGCCGGTGCACTACCTTCCAGGTACCATCCTCAGGCCGAAAGATCATCGTAGACCGCACGGCGTATGGGGTGATCTCCTCGCTCCCGCCGATCCTGGCCCTGGCCCGCTCTATCTGCACGACATAGGCTAACTCAGCAGTAACGTACTTCGCCACGATCTCGTATCCGACGAACTCGCCATCGCCGCGCAGAGAGGAGGCATGCTCTATGGTTCTAGCAACCTCATCCCACCCACGCACGGGAGGGCCGTAGGGATTGGCGAGGCTTACATCTTCTCGATGGGACCACAGGTTCTTCACGGGCGCGGGGTTCCCTTTCAGGAACTCACCCGACGCCAGATGATATTGCTCGTTTAGTTGGTCCACATCATCTGCGGCAGCCATCTACGGAACACCTCCATCGTTGACGCGTCCTTTCCCATGATGCCCTGCGATCATTCCGCACTGTTCACCCGAGTACCCTTCTCGCCTCGTCGAAGGAGAGCCTGCGTTTCCCGATCGCGGCTCTCTGAGAAAGAGGGTTCAGCCCGCTAGGACTTCACGGTGAACTTCCAGGTCTTGGCGACGAGCGGGTTGCCGACTAGATCGGTCGCCGCTGAACTGACCGTTGCGATGTACGTCGCACCGGCCCTGAGCTTCCTGGTCGGGTCGAGGGTCGCTTTGAACGTAGAAGCTGTTGGTTCGCTGTAGACGACCGTGGCCGCAAGCGTTTTCGTGGTGCCCTTCTTCTTAAGTGTGAAGGTAGTAGGTAGCCCGTTGGCGTCGGTCGCTCCCACCGAGGCCCCGTTCATCGCCTCGGAGAAGGTGGCTGTGACGTTGGCCGTCGGAGAAACCCGCGTGCCCGTCGGTTTCCCCGTGGCTGTCGGACTGGTGAGATCGACGATAACGGTCCTCGACGAAGTAGACTGGAGCCCGTTGACATCGGTCGCTTTGGCGGAGACAGTGTGCGAACCATCCGAGAGTCCTGATGTGTTGATCGAGGCGGAGTACGGTGCTGAGGTATCTGTTCCCTGTAGCGAGCCGTCCACCAGGAACTCCACTTTCTGCACAGAGCCGGAGTTATCGCTGGCGGTTGCGGTGGCTGTGAAACCCGCGCCTACTTTCGTGTTGTTTAGAGGACTGGTGAGGCTAACCGTAGGGACGGCCACGTCCACGAACTGAGCGCCTACAGACCTGTTGGCGTCCATGATGACCGAGCACGGCCCCGTGCCCGAGCAGTCACCAGACCAGTCACCAAGTGAATAGCCAGTCGCCGGATGGGGCGTCAGGGTCACCGTGTCGTAGGTGGGCGTCGAGCAGTCACCGTTCACGTCGCAGAATATTATGTAGTTGTAATCCTCCGTGCAGTCGACGCCGCAGTTGATCCCCCCATCCGAAGTGGTGATAGTGCCGTGCTGCGGAGCGCTGGCGGTAAGGGTGTTGACGATGTGTGTTTGTGTTCCGCCTCCGGTACAGTCTTGTATCGTCGGGTCGCACGCCAGCGCCTGTGCAGGCTTGCCCGAAAGCACGACCCCCGCCGTAACCACGGCAAGCACCGCTGCTACGAAGAGTGCTACCGCCCACCTGTGCTCCCATAGCTTCTTCTCTACACCGGTGTGGCCGATCATCTCATTCGCTCCTTTTCTACACTTGCGCCTCAGCGGTAGGTACTGAGTCCCACCGCTAAGGCGCAAGGATCTAACCATCAGCGTTTGATCGTGAACTTCCAGGTCTTGGCAACGAGCGGGTTGCCAGCAACGTCCTTCGCTGCAGAGGTCAGCGTGGCCGTATAGGTTACTCCACGCTTGAGGTTATTGGTCGGGTTGAGGATCGCCCTGCGGTTGACCGCGTCGTAGTTCACTGATGCCCCGACCAGAGTGGTGCCCTTCTTGAGCGTGAAGGTGCCTCGTGCTTTGACGGTGGTCGCGTTCATCGGCTCCGAGAAGGTGGCTATTACGTTTGCGCCCGGAACAACCCTGGTGCCGGTCGGTGCTACGGACTTGACTGTGGGGACGGTCGTGTCGCCCCTGCAACCGTTCGCCGCCACGGTTCCCACCGTGGCAAGGCAGGCGTCCGTGGCATCAGGAACGCCGTCACTGTCGAAATCCGACGTGATGCTCGCCGCAGCGCCAGCGGGCAGCATGGGGGCAGCCTCGCCGGACTCGGCCTGGGTGCCGAAAACACCGAGGTGACCACCGAGGCCAGCGGTGCCGGCCATCGGGGCCGCCGAGTCGTTATGCTCCGCGAAGATCGAGGTGGTGCCGCCCACGAATACTCCGGCGCTTGGACCACCGGCACCACCACCGCCGGCTCCCCCGCGGCCTCCCTGGCCACCCGGACCGCCGTCGCCGCCGTTGGCCCCGGTGACATTGCAGGTGGTCTTGGCCAGGCCGCCGGACCCACCGTTACCGCCCAGGCCACCAATGCCTCCCTGACCGCCGTTGCCGCCGTTGCCGCCGTTGCCAGCTTGGATGGTGGTCGAAGCGTTCGCGGCGAGGCTGGAGTTATACAGGTAGACGCCGAACGATCCGCCGCCGCTCTGCCCGCCACCGCCACCGCCGCCGCCTTGGCCACCCGAGCCGCCACCGCCACCGCCACCGCCGGCAGCCCAAGCGGTAGGTAGGCCAAAGATAAAGTTACCGACGTGACCGGCACCGCCACCGCCACCACCGCCGCCTTGGCCAGAGCTGCCGGCCCCACCCAGGGTTCCCAAGATGGTATTCCAGGCCATAGCCCCGTTAGCGGTCGTAAAGTTGGCATTAGTGCCGTTGCTACCCTGGGCGCCGGTGGCACCAATCGTGCCGGGTTGCCCATTCACGGTTCTGGGTGGAGGTTCCTCATTGCTGGGGGTCCCGCCTGCTCCCTTGTTAATGAAGGAACCACCAAGACCGTTCTCACCAGGGGAGCCTGGCTGGCCGTTGCTCGTTTCCTCCCCGCCAGCACCACCGTTGCCACCGCGGTTGCTTCCGAAGCCGCCGCCGTTTGTCACCTGCGCGCCTGGCGTGTCGCAATTAAGGGCGTTGCTACCAGCGCTGCCGTCGCTCGCATTGCCCGGAGTAAAGCCCTGGGACCCGGACTGTCCGTTCCAGCCGTTCTCGGCAACCACGCTCACTCCTTCGAGGGCGAGCTGCGAGGCATTGATGGCGCGCACGCCGTAGACACTCAAATCGGTGATTGGTCCTGATACGTGCAAGCCCTTGAGTGTTAATTGCTGGAGGACGACATTCTGGTCACCATCGGCCAGAATCGCTTGCGGAATTCCACGAATGGTCGTGACATCCGAGCGCGCCTCGAATGTGGTCGTATAGCCGCCGTAGAGGCCGACGTTGTCGGCGAGGTTGATCCCTCCGTTGAGCACATCGTACGTACCGCCCGCTATGTAGACATCCTTGTCCGGCTCTGCCGCGGATGCAGCATTGATGCCTGCCTGGATAGTCTGCAGCGGGATATCTTTGGTCCCCGACCCGGCGTCGTTGCCAGCCGTCCTGGAGACGAAGATAGCCTTGGCAGTGTCGCCGTCGATGC
>DASSJP010000720.1:0-3398 GCA_035691165.1 Rubrobacter sp. | reverse complement strand
GAACCCGAGGGCGTCGGACCTCTCTTCGAGGGCGCGGGCGACGAACTCTATGTGCTCGTTGAGATCTATGCCGAGCTCCTCGGCGCCGCTTACGATGTCCTCGCGGTTCACCGCGGCGGCGAAGGACTTCTGCTTCATCTTCTTGCGGACGCTCTTGGCCTTCATGTTCTCAAGGCCCTCGGGGCGCATGAGGGCGCAGGCGACGATGAACCCGGAGAGCTCGTCCACGGCGTAGAGCGTTTTGGACATGAGCGTGTCACGCGGCACGTCGAGGTAGTCGGCGTGCCCCTTTATGGCGTGGAGGACGTCGTCGGGGTAGCCAAGGCGCTCCAGCTCCTCGACACCGACCATCGGATGCTCATCTGGCGTCGGATGCTTCTCGTAGTCCATGTCGTGCAGGAGGCCTGTCACGCCCCACTTCTCCTCGTCCTCGCCGAAGCGGCGGGCGTAGGCGCGCATGGCTGCCTCGACAGCGAGCATGTGCTTGCGCAGGGAGTCGCTCTCCGTCCACTCGCACATAAGCTCCCAGGACTGTTCACGGTTCATAGGACCTCCTGAAGAAAGCCTCGTCTACAGGTGGGTATTCTATCTACAGCAAGGCAACAAAAAAGAGGCCGGAATACCACCGGCCTCTTTCGAAGGACTCTCGCTAAGAGAGCTTACTGCTCGTCTTCGCCCTGATCGTCCTCGTCCTCTACTCCGTCGCAGTCGTCGTCTTCGTCCTGATCGTCCTCGTCGCCGTCCTGGTCGCCGTCGCCATCGTCGTCCTCGTCACCGTCGTCGGTGCCGTCGCCGTCGGTGTCGGAGTCGTCCTGATCGTCGCCGAAGTCGTCCTCGTCCTCGTCGTCGAGGTCGTCGCCGTCGGAGTCCTCATCCGCGTCGTCCTCGACGCCAGGGGCGCATTGCTCGGCGCTGTTCTGCTGATCGTCCTCGTCCTCGTTGTCAGTGCCGTCGCCGTCGGCGTCCTCGTCACCGTCTTCGATGCCGTCGTTGTCGGAGTCGGCGTCCATTATCTGGGTGCCGATCTTACCTTCGTCGGTGTTGTCTACGCCATCGTCGTCTGAGTCCTCGTTTCCGTCCTTGACGTGGTCGCCGTCGGTGTCAGCCTTATGAGGGTTCGTATGGGTGACGTTGCGCTCTACCCCATTCTTGAGCCCGTCGCCATCAATGTCGGTGCTCGTCGCGTTTGCCGTGCCCACGCTCCAGAGCATCATAGCCATCGTGGCAATAATTACGAGCAACTTTGATGCCCGTACCATGACCAGGAAATTATTCTGCCTCATTTTCCTTCCTTCTGTTTAAGGTAGCCTCGGGCCGTGCCAAAGCCCTCGTTCCCTTCTGCTGGACGTTATCCTGACTTACCGATCTGTGGGAATGGGTGCACGTACTGTGCGTAACCTCCTTTCGGCGGCCCGGCTGCCTCTCTCAAGAGGCCCGTGGCTTTGCGCCTCCGCCTCGCGACGGGTTTGCCTTTGTCCAGGACTAAAGCATTGTATACCCATACGCTTTTCCATACAAACAGATCAGGGCTGATATGTAACGAATATCACGAAACGTAAGGCACGACGAATCGTTGTCTGCGGGGCGACATCGTCGCAGTTCTCAACGCCGTCCCTGTCGCGCTGTCCTGTGGTTTTCAGCCTCCCTCGTAGGAGACCTTTATGACGCCGCCTGGTGAGTTCGTCTGTTGGACGGAGCGGGTGGCGTCGCCTGCGACCAGAACGACCTTGAGGTCACCATTGCCTTCGTCCTGCTTCTCGATGCGGCACGAGAGCTTACGTCCTTTCAGGTCGAACGTGAAGCGCTTCGGGACCTGGCCGCTCAGGACGTTCTGCTCTTCTCCGACGGAGCAGAGGCCTGAGAATGTGGTCTTCGGGTCGCCTTCGAGCCGGATCTGGACATCGGGTTTACCACCTGTATCGTCGCCGAGGGTGACCTCGGGGGGCGGCGCCTCACCTGTCGTCTCCGGTCCTGTACTCAGGGTGGAGGTAGTCTCTTCCAGGATCTCCGTCTTCTGTTTGGGAGGATTGTGTTTCTTGTCGGGGCCGTCCGTGCAGGCCACCACGAAGAGCAGCATCGCGAGGAGCAGCATCGCCGCCGGCACGATCATGCGAATTCTTTCGTATTTAAAGGAGTCCACGGACACCCATTTTAGCTGACGAGACCGTCTTCTTCCGTCGTTGCCTCCCTGGATAGCTCCCGCGCCCGCGATAAGACGGTGTCGAGCATCTCCGGCGTGAGGACGCCGGTGAAGGTGTTCTGTTGCGAGGGGTGGTAGCAACCCAGGAGCACGAACGGGCCTGCTGCTACCTCGGCGCCGTGGGCGAACTTCGGTTTCGGTCTCGTTCCTTGCAGGCGTAGTGCAGCGTCCCAGGCGAAGGCGCCGAGGCAGACGACGACATTCGCGTTCAGCAACTCCAGTTCGCGGGCCGTGTAAGGGAGGCAGGCGTCGCGCTCGGCGGGGGTTGGTTTATTCTGCGGCGGGGCGCAGCGGACGGCGGCGGAGATCCAGAGCCCAGAGAGCCGCAACCCGTCGTCTCTGTGCAGCGAGAGAGGCTTGTTGGCGAAACCCGTGCGGTGGAGCGCCGCGAAGAGGAAGTCGCCCGAGCGGTCGCCCGTGAAGAAGCGCCCCGTTCTGTTCGCCCCGTGGGCGGCAGGGGCGAGGCCGAAGACCACGATGCTGGCGTCCGGGTCGCCGAAGCCGGGGACGGGACGTCCCCAGTAAGTCTCGTCAGAGTAGGAAGCCCTCTTCTCCCTGGCGACCTCCTCGCGCCAGGCCACGAGGCGCGGGCAGAGGCGGCATGTGACGATTTCCTGCTCCAGAACTGCGAGTTCCTCGTTGTTCAGCCCGCCGCCTTCCTCCGGTCGGCGGCTCTCAGCAGGCCGTGCTGAAGCGCCGCGGTGGCTTCTCGTGCGCGGCGGAGCGAGGCCGGAACGGGAAAAGCTGACGGCTGAAAGCGAGGGCCGCAGGCCCGAAGCGTGCTGGATGGCGCCAACGGCGCCGTGCTTACGAGCTGCCGAAGGCAGCGTGCTCTCAAGCGCCGAAGCGGTTCAGTTTCAGGGCGTGGCCCATGAGGTAACCCATGATCTCCTCCGCCTGGAATACGCCGAGAGAGCCGGCTGCGCACGGGCGCTCTCCGAAGCTCGCGGCGGTCGGGAGGGTGTATGGGGAGTTGAGCAGGATCGGTACCCCGTGCCAGGAATGGCTCTTCATTTTCGCCGGTGTGGCGTGGTCGCCTGTGATGGCCAGGGCGTCGGGGCCGAGGTCGAGGAGGCCTGGTATCTGTGCGTCTACCTCCTCGATGACCGAGGCCTTCCTGTCGAAGTCCCCGTCCTCTCCTGCGGCGTCGGTCGGCTTGATGTGGACGAAGAAGAAGTCGTGGTCGTCCCAGCTCGAC
>DASSJP010000719.1:0-3293 GCA_035691165.1 Rubrobacter sp. | reverse complement strand
GATCGACAGGATTCGGAAGGTCGAGAAGGGAGGGTGGCGGGTTTACGGCGTTTGCCAGGTCGTAGCCTCCGTGCACGGCCGACCCCAGGGAGCTGGCGAGGCCCAGTACCAGCGCAAGCAGGGCGAAGGAGGCGTCGGTCTCTCGCAGCCGTTCGTAGACCGCGATCAGGGCGGCGCTCGTTAACAATCCTCCTAGCATCAGGAAGAGCCCGCTGAGCAGGATGGTTTGCAGTGTCAGGAATGAGACGGCGTAGAGTAAATCCGAGACGCCGGCCAGGATGGCGCAGAACCCCGCGAACCGCTCGAAGGAGGGGGAGCGTGCTCCGGCTTCGTTACCCAGCCTTCTGGTCGTCATCGAATGCTCTCCTTTCGATCGTCCGTCTCTTCTATCTGTTACGTTCGAGAGTCTGCTTGAGTCTTTCGAGATCGCCCCTGGCCGACCTCTCGACAAACGGCGCGCCATGCCCTCGAGCACGGGCACGCCGAACTCGAACCAGAGCCTGGTTCCGTTGCCCTCGGGTCGTAGAGTGTAGGTAACCTGAGGCCTGATCGGTCCCGACGCCCGCCTGACGGCCCAGCGCCGGTCAGGCTCGTAGATCACCGTCTCGGCCAGAGTCTCGATGCGCCGTCCCAGCACCTTCCTCACCTCGATGTGGGCGGCACCGACTCCTTCGTATGACTCGGAGACCAGCTTCATCTCGGGAAACGGGGACCGCCACCCGGCGTCGTTCAACCCGATGAGGTAGCCGAACACGACTTCGGGCGCACGATCTATGAAAACGCTCGGAGGCCTGTCCGTCACTGCTCCGTCTCTTCCCAGGTTCACAATTCGGGGAACACGCCGCCGGTCCGCAGAAGACCGACCACGTCCCAGACGTAAAGCACGTTGAATGGGGGTTCCTCCGAGGCGAGCACGGATCGGAAGTGATCCCTTTCGGTAACACGTCCGACGAACCTACGGTGGCGCTTGGCATTGAGGCGATCCACCATTCCAGGCGACACAGAATACTCCCCACAAATCCCAAGCTACAACGGTCGAGGCCTGATTATGATCGAGCCGTGAGCCCGAATCAACGCTTGGAGCCGGGCCAACATGCATGTAGCTGGGATAGAATGTGAACTTATAGATTCGTAGAGAGGGGTATGAAACGGTGAAAGACACACGGATCACCTGGGACCCTGAGGCCGACCGCAGGATCAAACGCAGTCCCTTCCTGATGCGCCGCTTTATCCGCAAGCGCATCGAGGACAGGGTGGCTTCGAGGGGCCGTAACCACGTCACCGAGGCAGACGTGGACGAGAGCGCGAGCATGTACCGGCAGTACCGCTTCAAGTAACGGCTGACTACTGCCCTTCTAATATGGCGATCTCGGCCTGGCTGGGTACGCACAGCGGGTCCACCAGAAGATACCAGTCGCCTTCGAAGGGGGCCATCTCCTGTGCTTCCGCCCGCCAGCCGCTGGTTCCCGCACCACCCGAGACCGTGAGGGCAACGGGCACCTCGCTACCCGTCCCGGGGACACCATCGACTTCAGGGACCCTGGTCGCGGTGATCCTGGCGCTACCGCCGATGGCTATGTGGCCGGTAGGACACGGGGCCGTAACTATCTTGTGACGCGAGCTATCGGCCACGCTCTTGACCCACGGCGTGTAGCCGGGCTCTCGCATGAACTCCCTGGAGCCGAGCCCGTCCAGCTCGTCGGCGTTCAGGTTGGCGACCTTCGCCTGCGAGTCGACTTTCATCGGGGCCGTCGCCTTGTTCTCGGGGAGGGTGGTCGGGTCACCCACCTTCAGACCGAGGGCCGTCACCGTCCCGTCGTTATCCACCCTCAGGATGGCGCCTGCGCCCGCCAACGTGGTCGCCCGGTTCACGTAGTTGATGCCGCCCAGCTTGAAGGGATCCCCTGGCACCGCGGCAAGCGCCGTCGTGGCGACGCCTAGAGCCACGGCGATCACTACTGCGAGGCCGATGCAAAAAGTCGTGACACGGCCTACCAACATGACCTTACGGAAGAAGAAACCCATTACCTGTGGCCTCCCTCTGGCATTAGATCAGGAAGGCCATCCCCGTTCCGCTGCGTGACCCCGTTACTCGACTACGGAAGTATATCCGCTGGATGTGAGCAAGAATCTATGCAACGTCGAGTAGTGAGGGCGGTCCGACGACTTAGGGGTAGTCTGACAGCGGTGTTCATGAGCATTGATCCCCTGGCTCGTAGCCGCAGTGCGAAAACCATCCCGCAACGTCCTCCAAGGTGACTGCCAAGAGTGCCTCCCCTATGACCCCGTCGAGCGCCTGGCGGGTGCGCGCTCCGGCCTTCCTTACAGTGTTCTTTATCTTGGAGAACGCTTCCTCTATGGGATTCATGTCCGGAGAGTAGGACGGCAGGAACACGAGATCCGCTCCCCGCCCCTCGATGAGTTCCCTGACCCTTCCGGTCCTGTGTGCCCCAAGCCCATCGAGCACTACCACCTGTCCCGCTTCGAGCGTAGGAGCCAGGAGATCCTCGACGTATACCTCGAAGAGATCGGCGTCGGTTGAGCCCTCGATGGATAGAGCCGCACCCATCCCTCCCTCTAGGGTGACGGAGGCGATGAGCGTCTGGTTCTTGCCTTAAGGTTCCTGGGGACCCTGCCGTAGGCCCTCTCTCCTTTCGGAGCCCTTGCCCTAAGGCGGCTCATGGAGGTATGGAAACCACTCTCGTCGATGAACACTAGCCTTCTTGCGTCGAAGCGTGAAGCAAGCCATCGCCAAAGCCCCCGCACCTCCTCGTCGCGCTCGGAGGCTAGTTGGGACTTTTTTTGAGCGGCCAGCCGCCCGGGAGACGAGAGATCCTCCGGCTCATCGTGGCTGTTGAGACCCTCATCCCCACATCCTCCTCGAAGGACTCGCAATGCTCGGCGAGCGTCAAATCGGGATTGTTTTCGAGCTGTTTTGGCAACCACTGCTCGAGAAGCGCCCCCTTCCTGGCCGGAGGACCGGGTCTGGGGTTCGGCTCCACGTCGCCGCTGTCCCTGCGCCGCTTGAGCCAACGCTTGATCGAAGGAAGGGATATTCCGAAGACACGCGCCACCTCCTTGCGGGGCATCCCGCGATCGACAGCGTCCAACACCTTGAGCCTGAGATCCTTCGAGTACGCTTTCATGCCGGTAGTTTCTAGGAGGATCAACTTTCACGCAACTCGCTGTGAGAAAATCGCCAAAGATACGTCATATGGGTTATGTGCCCAACGCCGTTAGACACCTATGCTTCACTCGCATGCGTGTAGAGGGGCGGGGAGGACAGGGCCTCT
>DASSJP010000718.1:0-4791 GCA_035691165.1 Rubrobacter sp. | reverse complement strand
ACAGACGATCGCTTGGCATCAATGCTTACAAACCATTGATGCCAAGAGGGCGAAATCCCAGGTATCTGGGATATGCGACCAGCTCGCAGAAGGTCACAATCAGCGCAGCACATAAGAGAAAGGAGAAGACATGATGTCGGCTACAGCCCTGAACCAGAGCTACGCAAAGCTTCCGGCGCGCGATGTCGAGCGAGCGCGCGCCTTCTACGCGGACTACTTGAACCTGACGCCGTTCGGCGAGCACGACGGTCACCTGTTCTACGATGTCGGAGGGTCGCACTTCATGGTTTACCCGAGCAGTGGAGCGGCGTCAGGTACCCATGACCAGATCGGATTTGCGGTCGAGGACGTCGAGTCGATGGTGGCGACGCTTCGCTCGAACGGAGTGATCTTCGAGGAGTACGAGTCGCCGCCGGGAGTGACCGACGGGATCATGGACTTCGGAGGGGTCAAGGCCGCCTGGTTCAAGGACAGCGAGGACAACCTTCTCAGCATCGTGGAGTTCGCCGGCGGATCGCCTTTCGCGACGCGTGTGGAGAGCGGTGTTCAGTCCAGGCGGCCCAACGGGCAGGCCGTCTCTGGACCGGGTGGCGGTGAGCAAGGAGGGACCGAGAGGGGCGTCGCTGGCGTGTACCCTGATGGAGGCAGGTCCATCTGGCTGATGGGCATGCTGATCACATTCAAGGCAGTGAGCGAGGAGACCGGCGGAGAATATTCGCTCTACGAGCTGAGGGTCCCGCCGCAACTCGGTGCGCCACCCCACATCCACCACCGGGAGACCGAGGCCTATTACGTGCTGGATGGTGAGATCGAGTTCCTCAGAGGCGAGCACACTGTGAGGGCGAGTGTTGGGGAATTCGTCTTTGTTCCCAGGGACGTGGTTCACGGTTTCACGAACGTGGGGCTGGAACCAGCCAGGTTCATGGGCATCGTTACCCCGGGCGGCTTGCACGAGAAGCTCCTTTCAGGCATGGGCGAGCCGGCGAAGACCGAGACGTTGCCACAACCTCCAGAAGGTCCGCCTGACGTGGAGAGGCTCGTGCAGATAGCACGCAAGTACGACACGGAGATACTGCCTCAGGGACGTTAGGCTCGACAGGGACGGAACGAAGCTACACTCGGAAAGGGAGTCGGGGTCTTCGCCCCGACTTCCTCGTTTGCGTACTGGTTCACAGGCGTTAGAGCTGCTCGTGTCCACTTACATGCGGGCATGTTCCCTACTGGTGCGGGCTCAAAAACACAGTTCATTCCACGGTAGAGGAACCTTGCTCTTCGGCGAGGTGCGTCGTGGAGGCAACCTCGATCAGTCGCAATCCTGCCTCGTCCCATTGCAGGCGTGTGATCGAGGCGTTCGCCGCCCGCTTGGCGCCGGGCAACACCTCCGGCCCGAATCTCTCCCTGAGGAACGCCCGCATCACCCCTCCGTGCGAGACGATTACTATGCGAGCTCCATCCTGATGGCGGGCGTGGATGGAGACGATGGCCTTCTCGAACCTCGCTATTACTTCTTCGTCTGTCTCCGCCCCGACGAGCGTCCAGCGCTCCTCCTCGGGGATCGCGAGGAACTTCTTTGCCAGCTCGGGGTTCCGCCGCTCCTGCTCCGCCCAGGTGTGGCCTTCGAGGAGACCTCCGTGCCTCTCGCTCAGGCCGCTGACGGGGACGACCTTGCCCGCGAACCTCGTCTCGGCACAGATAATTTGTGCCGTCTCGAAAGCTCGGGAGAGCGGGCTCGAGTAGAGGCCTTCGAAGGGCTCGTTGAGGAGGGCGCGCGCCGCGAGGGTCGCCTGCGAACGTCCTTCCTCCGAGAGAGGAAACTCCATCTGACCCTGCCAGATGCCTTGCGCGTTCGCCGTGGACTGTCCGTGGCGCACCAGTAGTAACTCTTGTGGTTCGGGCATCGGGTAAGGGTAATGCATGGAGGCGCTTCCGGCAAATCATCGCCGGTGCTAGAATCTGCGGGTCCGTGGTTCAACGGGGAGGCTTTGCGCGGATGTTCTGGAGAGACGACGGAGAGAAGTCAGATGCGGGTGAGGAAGAAGCTCAGGAAGAGCATTCGGGGCCGATCGAGATCGAGCGCGACGCCCCCAGGCCCGCCACGATCCTCCGCGTGGCCGGAGAGCTCGAAGAGCGGGGGGGACAGATCCTGGAGCTCTTCAAGGAGATCGAATCTCCGCTCGGAAGGATGGTTCTTCCGATACATCTGCGCCAGGAGGACCGGGATTTCTTCGTCGAGGTCGAGACAGGACCGTGGAACAGCAGAAAGTCGGAAGAGGCGCTCGAAAGGGCCGCTATTCTCCGCAGCTCGGAGCACGCCGAGGCCGGACTGGAGATACTGAGCGGCTACCCTGTGCCTCCGGAAGTGGAGTTCTTCTTCAGCAGGTCGCCCGCGGCGCTGTTGCAGCTGGACCTCGTGCGTCTCACGCCGGACCGGCCCGAGGCGTCCGCGGGCCTCTTCAGGGAGGTCGGGAGCAACCACTGGGGAGTGGACCTTGACTACGAGCCCGAGTACCTGCCGCTGGTCGAGGAGCTGCTAATGGCCGCCCTCGAGGGCGAAGAAGCCGAAAACGCCCCGCCGCTCTCAGACGGCCTCGTGATCGGTCTCGGGTGCTTCCTCGGCGAGACGATCCGGCGCAACGTCAGCCCGGAGGGCGTCTGGCGTCCACCCGAAGAGTGGGGAGAAGGCCCTGTAGTCGAGATCGAAGACTTCGTCCTCGACCCCGTCGGCAAAGCGAGGGCATTCCTCCAGTACGGTCCCGATGAGTCACTGGCTTTCTACGCCGACTACGTCCTCGGGCAGCTCGGCGGTGAATCAGGGGACCGGGGACCCTCGTAGTGCTCAGGCGTAGCGGCTGCGGAGCTCGCGGATTATGCGCGAGGAGTCCACGAGGACCTCGTCTCCGATAGTGAGGATCGGAATCGCCCGCTGTCCCGATAGCTCGATGACCTCCTCGCGCCCATCAGCGTCCGCGTCTACAACGTCGTAGTCGAGCCCGAGCCGCTCCAGCTCGTTCTTCACGCGCCAGCAGAACGGGCAGTAGTCGCCCGTGTATAGCCTTATCCCTGTCTTCTCTAGTGTCGCATCCAAAATAGTCTCCTGATCTTAAATCTGCTTGCTCGGATATATTATATACCCCGAAGGGGTACTTCTTACGCCGCCTGGAACGTCAGTAGCCGGCCTGGTCCGATCTGACCACGAGCTCGACCTCGACGGGCGCGTCCATCGGCAGTTCCGCGACGCCCACGGCCGAGCGGGCGTGCAGGCCTGCGTCCCCGAAGACCTCCCCGAGGAACTCCGAAGCCCCGTTGAGCACCTGCGGCTGGTCGTTGAATCCCGGTGCCGAGGCGACGAAGCCGGTCACTTTGACGATACGGGAGATACCGCCGATGCCGCCCGCCTGGGCCGCTGCCGCGGCGAGGGCGTTGATCGCGCACAACCTGGCCGCCTCCTGTGCTTCATCTACGGTCACGGTCTCGCCTACCTTGCCTTTCAGGCGCAGCTCGCCAGCCTCCAAAGGGAGCTGGCCTGCGGTGAAGATCAGGTCTCCTGCGCGTGTGGCGGGGACGTAAGAACCGGCGGGGGCAGGCACGTCGGGGAGCTCGAAGCCGAGCTCGCGCAGGCGGTGAACCGGGTCCTGAGCCACCTACCTGATGGCCTCTTCGTACTCGCTGGGGTCGTAGATCAGGGGGTAGCTCGAGCCAAGGGTATCGCTCGCCGTGACCTCGCCGACGACCACGGTGTGATCTCCCGCGCGGGCCCTGTCTATGACCTTGCAGTCCAGGTAGGCGAGACAGTCCAGGAGGAACGGCGAGCCCCCCGGCGTCAGGCCGTATGGTACGCCCTGGAGCTTGTCGTGGTACTCGCCGCTTGTGTCCGCGAAGTGGGTTGCCACGTCCACCTGATCGTCACGCAAGACGCTCAGGGCGAAGGTCTCGCTCTCCAGGACGATGTCGTGGGTGTATCGGTCGTTCCTGACGGCGACGGCGACGCAGGGGGGACGTTCAGAGGTCTGCATCACCCAGGATGCCGTCATGGCGTTGGATTGGCGGCCCCGCCTGGTCCCCATCACATAGACGCCGTGGGTCAGGAAACGCAGGGCCTTTGCTAGGGAGTTGCGGTCTTGAAGATCCCTGTCCAAGCCTCTCCTTCCGATACGGACACAAGTATTTTAGCAGGAGCCGGTATACTGCGGACCATGTCAACTCCGGGACGGTCTGTTTCGTGAACCTGAGCGGCGCCCTGGCCGGGTTCGGCATACTACAGGCCATCGTTTACCTGCTCTTCATCAGGGCGATAGACCTCTACGAGCGGGAGCCGCTGCGCTACGTGGTGCCTGTCTTCATTTGGGGGTTCGCGGTGGCCGCCACCGTCTCCCTCGTGTTCAATACGCTCTTCCAGCTCACATTGAGTTCGGTGACGAGCGTCAAGACGGCGAGCTTCTTCACGGCGGTTGCCGAGGCGCCTGTGGTCGAGGAGTGCTCCAAGGGACTCGCTTTGCTCCTGATCTTCTTTGTCGCCTATCTCGTGCGTCGCAGGAGCGGGTTGATCGAGTTCGCCGGCGTGATGGACGGCATCGTCTACGGCTCCGCCGTCGGTTTCGGTTTCGCCATCGCTGAGGATCTGCTCTACGGCCTGCAGTTCGGCGCTGAGACTTTCATCGTGCGCAGGATCTTCGGCGGTTTCGCCCACGCGGCGTTCACCTCGCTTACGGGGATAGGCATCGGCCTCATCCCCTGGGTCCACAACAGAATGCTCAAGTTCGTTCTGCCTCTGCTTGGTCTCTCCGGGGCGAT
>DASSJP010000717.1:0-10519 GCA_035691165.1 Rubrobacter sp. | reverse complement strand
CGGCCCTGAACACATGATCTCGGCCGTGGAGGCTGGCGCCGGCGCCGTGCTCGCGGCGAGCATCTTCCATTTCGGCGAGTACAGCATAGCCGAGGTCAAGGAGCGCATGAGCCGGGCCGGCATTCCCGTCCGGCTCGTAGAACCACAGGTCGAACTTGGGTAGCAGCACAACAAGAGATGGTGATGAATATATGACCCCAGGGCCGGATAACGTGGAGTTCGACCAGAACGGCCTGGTCCCTGTCGTCGCCCAGGACGCGGCAACCGGCGACGTACTCACGCTCGCTTACGCGAACCGTGAGGCACTCGAGAGGACGCTCTCCAGCGGCGAGGCCCACTATTACTCACGCTCGCGCTCCGAGCTCTGGCGCAAGGGCGCGACGAGCGGCAACACGCAGAGGGTCGTCGAGGTGAGGGTGGACTGCGACGGAGACGCGCTCCTCTACAGGGTCGAGCCTCGCGGACCAGCCTGCCACACCGGGGAGAGTAGTTGCTTCTACACCACCCTGATGGGAGAAGGCGTTGCCACCACCGACCAAGAGGTTCGCTTCGGGACGATGGTCGAACGGCTCGCCGGGACGATAGCGCAGCGTCACCGCGAGATGCCGGAAGGCTCGTACACCGCCGGACTCATCGAACGGGGCACCGAACGTCTGGCCCAGAAGGTGGGGGAGGAGGCGGTCGAGGTAGTGGTCGCTGCGCTCGGAGACGACAGGCTGGCCGAGGAGACGGCTGACCTCGTCTACCATCTGCTCGTACTGCTCGAGGAGCGCGGCGTCGGGATAGAGGATGTCGCAAAGGTATTGCATGACCGGCACGGCTAACCTCAATCTGGTCCCTTCGCTCGGCGAGGCCCGTGATCTCGCGCGTTCCTACGACGTCGTGCCGCTCTACGCGGAGTTCATAGGAGACCTCGAGACGCCAATCTCCGCCGTTCTAAGGTTCGCCGAGGAAGATACGGTATTCTTGCTCGAGAGCGCCGAGTCGGCGGAGAGGTTCGGACGCTACTCCTTTATCGGCTTCGACCCCAAACGGACCCTCTCCTACCGCGACGGCGTCTACACCATCGTCGATGCCGACGGAGTGCGGGAGGTTCCAGCCGCAGACCCGTTCAGGGGCCTCGCCCGGATCGTCGGCAAGAAGAGCGTCGCCCCGCTCCCCAACCTCCCCGCTTTCGTAGGAGGCGCCGTCGGCTACTTCTCCTACGACGCCGTGCGTTATCTGGAGCGTTTGCCCGATGCGCCGGAGGACGACCTCGACGTGCCCGAGGCCTACTTCGCCGTCACGGATACCCTCATCGTCTTCGACCATCTCAGGCACAAGGTGCTCGTCGTCTCGCTGGTTGACGCAGCAGGGCTGCGCGACGTCGAGGGCGAGGGCTTCTCCGCCGCTTACCGGAGGGCTGCCGACGACATACGCAGGATCGCGGAGCGGCTCTCCGCCCCGCTCGTGCGCAGGGTGCCCGCCTTCGGGGAGGGGGCTGAGATCTCCTCGAACTTCACCAGAGAGCGCTACGAGGAGGCCGTCGAGAGGGCGAAGGAGTACATCAGGGCCGGGGACGCCTTCCAGATCGTACCTTCCCAGAGGTTCGCATCGGAGATAGGTGACCTCGACCCCCTCCTCCTCTACCGTGGCCTACGCACCGTGAACCCCTCCCCCTACATGACCTACCTGAAGCTCGGCGGCCTCTCGCTCGTCGGCGCCTCGCCCGAACCTCTCGTGCGGGTCGAGGGACGGAGGGTGATGACCAGGCCAATTGCGGGCACCCGACCACGCGGCGAGACGCCCGAGCGGGATGCGTCGTTGGCCGAAGAGCTGCTCGCCGACGAGAAAGAGCGGGCCGAGCACGTCATGCTCGTCGATCTCGGGCGCAACGACCTGGGGCGTGTGAGCGAGGTTGGATCCGTAGAACTCGAAAGCTTCATGGAGATAGAACGCTACTCGCACGTCATGCACATCGTCTCGACCGTCGAGGGAGACTTGCGTGAAGACCTGACCGCCCTCGACGCGCTCGCCGCAGCGTTTCCGGCGGGGACAGTCTCAGGCGCTCCGAAGGTGCGTGCGATGGAGATCATCGACGAGCTCGAAAGTACCCGCCGTGGACCCTACGCGGGCGCGACTGGCTACTACGGCATCGACGGCCGCCTCGATACCTGCATAACCCTCCGCACCGCCCTCCTCAAAGACGGCGTTGCCTACTTCCAGGCAGGTGGAGGCGTCGTCGCAGACTCCGTTCCCTCACTCGAATACGAGGAGACCCGCAACAAGGCACGTGCCATGGAGCGGGCCCTGGAGGTCGCACGCAGCCGCGAGATGTGGCTTTAGCGGACCGCCGCGGCGGTCCGATGCCGTCAGGTTTCAGCCATCAGCTTCTCTGTTCGGGGCGAGAGGTCATCGCGCTTGCGGGGCTCTCGAGGACGGGCCAATCTTCAAGAGTGGAGAACTCACTAAAGAAATGGACCGCTGGGCAGATACGGCATCAGAGGGCCCAGCGTACCCCGTACGCAGATAGGGCCTGCGGGCGAGAGCGAGAGTCCCGCCGCAAGCACCACGGGCATCGTCCAGTTTTGATCCCCTGTGATCCAATGCACCTCGACCGGCTCACCGGAGCTGTCCGCGAGGCAAGACCACAGGAGGTCGGCTGCGGTCTCGGGCGTGGTGGCGGCGAGGAGCGCCGGTGATCCATGCCAGACAACGGCGTAACCCCTGCCCGCCGCACCCTCGAACACGAGCAGACGAGAGCCTGTACGCAGCATGAACTCCAGGTCTGGGTCGTGCGCGGAACCCCTGACGAGCCTGTCCACTTCGGCTGCGAGCTGCAGGTCCTCCTCCGTACCTTCCCGAGTCTTCAGGCCCGCTGGCAAGGATTCGCGGCGTACAGTGCCGCCAGCCATGAGCGTAGGCTGGAGCGTAAAGCCGGCCAGGGCGTAGCGACGCATGGCCGCAGGGTGGCGGGAGGAGGCGATCATGGCCCCGCGACACCCTTCTGCGTAATGAAGAGCGCGGCCTAACAACTCCTTTCCTACCCCCTGGTTACGGATTTCTTCTTCCACCGCGAACTGGGAGAGCACCCAGACTCCCTCGCGCACGAGTGCCAGGGCCACGCCGGCTACCCTGTCTCCATCCACGGCGACCCACGCGCCTTCGGGGTCATGCTCAAGGTAGTGCCGGTAGCGTTCCATGCGCTGCTCGACTTCTTCCGCACTCCGATTCCTCACCTGTTGCCGCTCTTCGTCGGTCGCCGGAATCGCTTTGCTGCTCGTGCGGTAGACACCTTCCGCGTCGGAAATCCTCATCGGGCGTACCAGAATGCCATCTCTCATCGGGCTATGTTAACCGACCGTGCCACCCAAGAGACGGAATCCTCGCGTGCTCGTGAATGGATAGTTTGTTCGTCGGGCCGCCTCTCCAGAGTGAGGCCAGAGGGTCCTCCTTCCGCTATACTTTCTCCGCTATGTTGGGGATTATTCTCGTGTTGTTTGGTTACGTTCTCGGTTCCGTGCCGACCGGATACCTGGTCGGGCGGGCTCTCGGCGTGGACGTGCGGAAGGTCGGGAGCGGGAACATCGGGACGGCGAACGTGCTGCGCGCCGCAGGGAAGTGGGCTGCCGTGCTCACGCTCGCTGGAGATATGCTCAAGGGCTTCATTCCCGTTGTCGTCGCCCGGCTCACCGTGGAGAACCAGTGGCTCATAGCCGCCGTCGCGTTTGCGGCGGTGATCGGTCACTGCTGGCCCGTCTTTTTGCGCTTTAAAGGTGGGAAGGCTGTCGCCACGGGTGCGGGGACGACCATCGGGCTCGCACCACTGGTAGGGCTCGGGCTCTTCGCTTTCTGGTGGGCCGTCGTGCTCCTGAGCCGCTACACTTCGCTAGGCGCGATCGCGGTGATGGTGGTCAGTCCCGTTGTGTTCTGGCTCTCCGGCCAGCCGCTCCCTTACGTGCTTTACACGATAATCGGGGGGGCACTCGTCCTGTGGCGGCACAGGGAGAACGCGCGGGCCCTCCTGAACGGTACGGAAAGGAAGGTAGGACAACGGACGGAGAGGGGGAGCTAATTGCTCCGCGAGGCGTATAGCGGGAAGAACATACTGCTGACAGGGGGGACGGGCTTCCTCGGGACGGCGCTCGTCGAGAAGATCCTGCGCTCCCTCCCGGAACTCGGGCGTCTCTACCTGATCGTCAGGCCCTCCCGCGGTAAGAGTGCCGCGGAACGATTCGAGAAGGATGTGCTTGGCGCCGCAGCCTTCCGCGGTCTGCGTGAGAAGCTTGGCGACGACTTCGATGAGCTAGTCAAAGAGAAGGTCAGGGTTCTCGAAGGCGACGTCCATGCACCTTCACTGGGGCTTGGGGAGGAGGATCTCTCCGAGCTCTCAAGCGAGGTTGACGTCGTGATCCACTCCGCGGCGTCGGTGATCTTCGACGCGCCCCTCAATGCGGCCGTCGACTCGAACGTGAGAGGGACCCTCGGCGTCCTGAAACTCGCCCGCGACTGGGAGAAGAGGCCGCTGTTCATGCACATCTCGACCGCATACGTGGCCGGAACCAGCAAGGAGGACGCGCCCGAGGCGCCGCCGTCCGGGGAGTCGCCGAACGGGACGGCCCTGGACGCGCGTGAGGAGGTCCTCGACCTCGAGAAGGTTGTCGAGGAAGTGGACAGGGCTTCGCGGGAGCGGTCGTTACAAAGGCGCTTCGAGACGGAGGCGCAGAGAGAACTGGGCATGGTCGGCGAGGAAGAAGAGGTCGCCGAGAGGGTTGACCAGCTAAGGCGGGCCTGGATGCGCGAGCGCCTCGTCGAGCGCGGTACGCGGCGGGCGCAGGAGCTGGGATGGAACGACGTCTACACCTTCACCAAGTCGCTAGCGGAGCGGATGGCGGTGGAGGAGAGGGGTGGAGCGCCGCTCATCATCCTGAGGCCGGCCATTATCGAGAGCAGCCACAGGGAGCCTTATCCTGGTTGGATCCAGGGCACCAGGATGGCCGATCCCATAATAATGGCGTTCGCGAAGGGCATCCTGCGCGAGTTCCCCGGCAACCCGAACAGCTACGTGGATATCGTCCCCGTGGACCACGTTGTGAACGCGATCCTGGCCGCCGGCGTCCGTCGCCCAGAAGATCCCGAGGTCTTCCAGGTAGCCTCGGGAGAGCGCAACCCGATCCGCTACCGCGACCTCTATGAGATCGTGCGCGAATACTTCCTGAAGAATCCTATGCGCGATTCAAGCGGGCGTCCGCTCAAGGTGCCAGAGTGGTCCTTCCCCGGCCGCAGGCGGGTCGAGGGGCAGCTCAAGATGGAGCTCGCGGGTCTCAAGGTGGCCGGCGCGCTCGCGGCCAGGATGCCCGAGGGCCACATGGCCTCGGACGCCAGGCAGAGGATCGCACGCGCCGAGAAACGCGCGAGAATGAGCCTGTACTACAGCCGTATCTACGGCGCCTACGCGAACATGACGGCGACCTTCAAGACCTCCCGCACCAAGGGATTGTACGAGGCTCTCCATGAGGGGGACCGCGAGGAGTTCCCGTTCGACATCACGGAGATAGACTGGCGGGCGTGGATGCAGGGGACGCACCTTCCTGCGCTTACCACACGGCCCAGCCGCAAGAAACGCAGGAAGGTAACCGACGAGAAGCCAGGGGAGGTTGCGGCTATCTTCGACGTGGACGGGACCCTCGTCGGCTCCAACGTCGTCTCGTACTTCGCGTGGCTCAGGATGCGGGAGCTTCCGCCTGCCTTGCGCCCGCTGTGGCTCGCTGGGTTCCTCACCAAGATCCCCTACTACTGGGGGCTGGATAAGATCAGCCGCGCCCACTTCAACCGCGCCTTCTACAAGAACTACGCGGGCTGGGAGCCCTCCCGCGCCCGCCACCTCGGGCAGGAGAGCTTCGCCGGTTTTACCCTCGACCGCATCTTCCCGGACGCGTTGCAGCAGCTCCGCGACCACAAGGCCGCCGGCCACCGCGTCGTCCTGCTCTCAGGCGCCCTGGACTTCCTCCTCGAACCGATGAAGGACCTGGTAGACGACGTGCTTTGCGCCACGCTCGCCCAGGAGAACGGCGCCTACACGGGCGAACTCACAGGCGCCCCCGTGGCGGGCGACGCCCGCGCCAGGATGCTCGCCTCCTTCGCCAGGCGCCGCGGTCTCGACCTCACGCGCTCCTACGCTTACGCGGACTCGATCTCCGACCTCCCGATGCTCGAGGCGGTCGGAAACCCCGTCGCCGTCAACCCTGACCGGCGGCTCGGAGCGGCGGCGAAAGACAGGGGATGGCGGGTCGAGCACTGGGACAAAAACGGCGTCCCCAACGGCGTGGCCAAGAAGATCTGATTTGCTCTCCCTCGTCTACCGGAAGTCCGTCCCGCGTTACCTCCTGATGCGCGCAGGCTCGAAGCGGATAAAATCCCTGGAGACGAGCCGCTTCTCCCCGCTGCAACTCGAAGATGTTCCTGACCCGGAGCTTCCGACCCAGGAATGGGTGCGCGTGAAGCCGCTCCTCTCCGGTATCTGCGGCTCAGACCTTGGGACGCTCTCCTCCGAGAACTCGCCTTATTTTTCCCCGATCACCTCTCCTCCCTTCACGATGGGCCACGAGGTCGTCGGTGAGGTGGTCGAGAACGGCTCCGGCTTCCGCGCCGGTGAGCACGTCGTTCTTGAACCAGCCCTCGGCTGCACGGTACGCGGCATAGACCCGCCCTGCATGTATTGCGCCTCGGGTCGCTACGCCCTGTGCCTAAACGTGGCGAAAGGCGACATCTCACCAGGCATCCAGACGGGCTTCTGCCACGACACGGGTGGCGGCTGGTCGCTGGGGACGCTCGTGGCCCACCCATCGCAGCTTCACCGCGTACCCGATACCGTATCTGACGAGGCCGCGGTCGCAATCGAACCCCTCGCCTGCGCCGTCCACGCCGCGCTGAAGGCGGCACCCGGTCCGGACGATACGAGCCTGGTGATCGGGGCCGGCAGCGTCGGCCTGTTTACCGTCGCGGCCCTCCGCCGACTCACTGACGCAGGCCGCGTCATCTGCGTAGCCAAGCACGAGCGCCAGCGGAAGGAGGCGCTTCGTCTTGGGGCGGACGAGGTCGTCCATCCGAAGGAGACCTACACGAAGCTCCCCGGGATGCTCGGCACGGAAGTCTACAGGCCCGAGCTTGGCAAGCTTGTCGTTATGGGTGGTGCCGAAAAGGTCTTCGAGTGCGTCGGCGCGCAGGGAACCATGGAGGACGCAGTACGGCTCACAGAGCCAGGTGGCGAGGTGACCCTCGTCGGTATGCCCGGTGCGAAGAGCAGCCTGGACCTGACGGCTCTCTGGTACAAGGAGATTAGTCTCGCAGGGAGCTACGCCTACGGCGTCGAGGAATGCGAGGGAGAGAACACGAGCAGCTTCGGGCTAGCGCTCCGCATCGCGGATGAGATAAGGCTCGAGACGCTCGTGGGCCCGCGCTTCCGGCTGGAGAAGTACAGGGAGGCCATCGCGGCCGCGCGGGCCGCAGGACGCGAGGGGAATGTCAAAGTAATATTCGACCACAGGAGCTAGTCAGCCAATCAGCAATTCAGCACTCTGCGCCCTCCGGGCTTCGCTTTCAGCACGCTTCGGCCTGCGGCCTCCGCTGGTCAGCATTTCAGCTGCGTATAGTGATACGCTCGTGCGCTTTAGAGAATGCCAGAGAGTAGCACGCCTGCTTGGGCGTAGGGTTCCGTCCATGACGAGTTGAAGTGCTGACCGGCTAATAACTACCGAAGGGAGCGACGACATGAGCCGTCCCGGATTCATTACAATTCTGGAGAAGAACAGCCCGCCGATGATGTTCAACGCGGGGGACGGGTTCCACCACGAGAAGCTGCCCGAGGGGACGCGGGTGATCTACCCCCCAGGACCCCAGGAGCCGCTGGCCGACCCGAACGTCGCCATCGAGCGGGCACTGCTCGAACCCCTGGACATGGAGCCGCTGCACGATCTGTTGTTCCCGGGTATGAAGCTGACGATCGCCTTCGACGACCTCTCCCTGCCGCTCCCGCCGATGCAGCGACCTGATGCGAGGCAACTCGTTATCGAGAAGGTTCTGGAGAAGGCCCACGCGAAGGGTGTCGAGGATATTCACATCATCGCGGCGCTGGGTCTACATCGCAGGATGACGGAGGGCGAGCTGCGGCATTGCCTGGGAAAGAAGATCATGTCCCAGTATTATCCCGACCGCCTCTACAACTACGACGCCGAGGACGAGGAGAACCACGTTACCCTCGGCGACACAGAGAAGGGCGAAGAGGTTACGATCAACCGCCGCGTCGCCGAGGGCGACCTGCTCGTCTACGTGAACGTGAACTACATCCCGATGGACGGCGGCCACAAGTCCGTCCACACAGGCCTCTCGCCCTACTCCTCCATACGCCACCACCACACCCCCGACACCCTCTCGCATACCCGCTCCCTGATGGACCCGCCGAACTCGGCGATGCACGCCTCCTTCAACAGGATGGGCAAGCTGCTCGACGAGAACATAAAGGTCTTCCATATCGAGACGACCCTCAATAACGCCGCTTTCCCCGCCTTCGCCGACTTCATGGCGAAGCCGGAGCACGAATGGGGTCCCGTGACGAAGGCGAACTTCCTCGCCATGCACAACGCGACGCAGAGAGCCCCACGAAGGTTCTCCCGGCGCGTCTTCCACACCATAAAGGGCCCGCACAGGATGACGAGCGTGCATGCCGGGGCGACAGACCCCGTCCACGCAGAGACGCTGAAGAACAACTACGAGCAGCAGGTCGTACCCGTCGATGGACAGGCTGACGTGCTTCTGCTCGGCATCCCTTACCTCGGGCCTTACAACGTCAACTCGATCATGAACCCCCTTCTCGTCTACAATATGCTGCTCGGCTACCTCTTCAACCTCTACAGGGGCAAGCCGCTCGTGCGCGAGGGCGGGGTCCTCATCGGCACCCACCCCATGCCCGAGGACTTCAACAAGATCCACCACCCCAGCTACATCGACCTCTGGAACGAAGCCTTCACAGAGACGCACGATATACGCGAGATCCACCAGCGCTACGAGAAGAAGTACGCCTACGACCCGTGGTACCGTACCCTCTACCGTAGCTCCTACGCCTACCACGGCGCCCATCCCTTCACGGTCCTCTACTGGGCCGCCCACGCCCTCGATCACCTCGGCGGCGCCATCCTCGTAGGCGGCGACCCGCACACCACCTCCCGCATGGGCCTCGGACGCGCCGACACCGTAGCCGAAGCCCTCCAGATGGCGCAGGACACCGTCGGCCCGAATCCCAGCACGACCTATATGCACATCCCACCTCTCTTTATGTGCGAGGTAAGCTGAGGAGCTCACAGCCTTCGGTCAGAAATGCTCTCGGCCGGACAGAGGATGTAGTCGGCCTGCAAGGCTCTGCGGGGATCTTTATTGCTGGCCCGCCGCAATGCGGGAGGCGCGTTCTTCGATGAGCCCGATCCCTCCACTATCCGACAATGTTATACTCTGTGCACATTGTGAACCAAACGCACTTATTGCTCGAAAGAGAGGTGCGATGTCGACCAGGGCGCGCGGGCTTCGGTTACCGGAGGAATTGCAGGATGAGATAGAGCGCGAGATGAGGCTACGGGGGGCGACGTTCTCCGAAGTCGCCACTTCTCTGCTGCGAGAGGCCGTGAGGATGCGGCGCGTTCCGGGAGTCGTGTTCATGGACGGCCCTGTTGGGAGGAGGGCCTCCATCGCGGGGACGGGTCTCGACGTATGGGAAGTTATCGCCACCTTCAAGAGCGTGGGCGCGGACCGCGAGCGTCTCAAGGCGTCCTACGAGTGGCTCTCGGATCGGCAGCTCTTTGCGGCGCTGGCCTACTATGATCTCTACCCACGGGAGATAGACGCCCGCATCGAAGAAGAAGAGCGCTGGACGCCTGAGAGTCTCTACGAGGAGTTTCCGTTCGTCCGGCCTCACAACGCGCAGCCACCTGACGAACGTAGGGCTTGAGGTTTCTCCTCGACGAGGACCTGCCGCCCAGGGCGGCCGAGATAGCGCGTGGGCTCGGCCTGGACGTGGCCAGCGTGCACGAGTTGGGTCGTCGCGGCCTCCCGGATCGGGAGCAGCTCCGCTTCGCATCCGGGGAGGGGCGGGTCTACCTAACTCGCAACCACAGAGACTTTATCGAACTTACCGTCGAGTTCTATCGGGCGGGAGAGGCGTATGCCGGGGTACTACTCGTGCGCCGGAATCTACCCAACGACAGACCAGAGAGGATCGCGCACGCCTTGAAGCGTTGGGGCGACGCTCGGGCAGATGTTCCCGTAACCTTAGACGGAGTGGACTTCCTGTAGAGATCTGAGAAGTGGGGGATATAAGATCCGGAGTCGGATGGCCTCTTTGCACGTTGCATTGTATCTGGCGAGAGATGTTTGTCTTCAGCGGTGCACAGGCTGCCTCCACCACAGGACGCCACGAGGGTTCAAGTTCGGGGAGCCCAATTTTGTCTTCTACCTCGACAGCCAGATCGGACAGGAAGTCGTACGACACCTC
>DASSJP010000716.1:0-7483 GCA_035691165.1 Rubrobacter sp. | reverse complement strand
GTCGAGACGCTGATGGGGATGAAGGACGTGTTGCAACCCTTCGCCAGCGCCATGGGCCGGGAGGTCATCTAGTCTCGGGGATGGAACCCGCAAGCTCTGTGCGCCGCCTCGGGGACAGGTTCGTACTGGTGCGCGAGTTGGGCTCTGGAGGCATGGCCCGCGTCTTCCTCGGTCGCGACGAGGTGCTTGACCGTCCCGTGGCCGTAAAGGTCGTAGAACCTGACCCCGAGGACCCTGAGATCGGTCTCCGATTCCAGCGCGAGGGAAGGGCCGCAGCCAGGCTCTCCCACCCCAACATAGTCAGGGTCTTCGACGCGGGCGAGGACGAGCTGAACGGGCGAGAGGTCTCCTACATCGTCATGGAGTACGTGCCTGGTGGAGACCTCCAGGATCTTATGGACAGGAACGGACCGCTCCCCGAGACGATGCTCTCGCGTGTCGGGGCCGACGTCGCCTCGGGGCTCGCCCACGCCCACGAGCGCGGCATCATCCACCGCGACGTAAAACCCCGAAACATACTCCTCGATGACAGGGGGAGTCCAAGGCTGGCCGACTTCGGCATCGCCCGTGCCCTGGACGGGACGACGAGCCGAGATCGATCCGGCTCCTATCTGGGAACGGCGGCGTATTCTTCCCCCGAGCAGTTGCGCGGTGAGAAGGTCACGCCCAAGAGCGACGTGTACTCGTTTGGCGCGACCCTCTATCACGCGGCGGTCGGGAAGCGCCCTTTCTCAGGCAACTCCATAGAGGTCGCCAACCAGCACATACTCAAGATGCCCGCACCTCCATGCGAGAGGGGCGCGCGGATCGGCGAGGGTCTCGAAGCCCTTATCCTCAGCTGCCTCGCCAAGGACCCCGGCAAACGCCCTGACGCCGCCCGCCTCCGCGACAAACTACAGGAGAGGAGCGTGGCTGACGCGACTGCAGCGCTGGCCGGGTCCAACGCCAGGGCCGGCGGGTTCCGAGGTGCAGCCGGGATCTCACGTGTCGCAGAGGCAGCGAGGACGGCCGGATCTTCGAGTGCCGGGGCCGTCAGACGAAAGTTGGACGATCGGAGGGCTGCCGGTCCGCCGGAGAGCACGATAAGCCTCCCGACGCGTACTTTCAGGGCGGGCTCGCGTCAGAGGACGATGCTGGCCGTCATGATGGTCGCTATCCTCATACTGCTCCTTACCGTCGCGGGGGCCTGGGCGCTGCTGGGCCAGGGGGAGCAGGGCAAACAGTCCTCGGGACAGGGCGCCGGGCAGCAGGAACAGGCCAAAGCCTCGCGGCAGGAGCCCAAAGAGAAGCCTGATCAGAAGCCCGATCAGGCGGCGGCTCCGAATCCCTCCGGTGAGTCAGGTTCCTCGGGTGGTACTCCCGAAGAAAATCCGGCTCCCGCCCCGCCGCTTGCGAGTGCGGAGAAAGCCGTCTTCAACCTGTACTACCAGGAGTCTTTCGCCAGGGTGGACGCGTCGTGGGCGTATCTCTCCCAGAGGTTCCAGAACGAGATAGGTTCCCCCGAGCAGTGGGCCGAGCAGGAGGACATCTACACGTTCACCTACATGAGATTCACCTCGTATCCGGTGGCCAGAGCAGTGGGGGATACTGCCGAAGTCACATTCGAGGTGAGGTTGGATCACACGTGGGGATCGGAGTTGCTCTCCGGGACGTGGGTTTGCGTTAACGAGGGCGGGGAGTGGAAGCTGGACCGCCTGAAGAACGAGAAGACCGTACCCGCTTAGGGGAGACCGCGCAAGCATTCCCGGCCATGCCGTTCGGCATAGTGCCCTCCTTCCCCTATAATCACGCGCGTGATCAGGTTCGCAGACAGGTTCGTCTTGGAGCACGAGTTGGGCTCTGGAGGCATGGCCCGCGTCTTCCTTGGCCGCGACGAGGTGCTCGACCGTCCCGTCGCGGTGAAGTTGCTCAACCCCACTCACGGCGGCACGGACATCGGTGACCGTTTCGAGCGCGAAGGACGCACCGCGGCCCGCCTCGCACACCCGAACATAGTGCAGGTCTACGACGCCGGGGATGCCGAATATGACGGCAAGGAGACCTCATACATCGTCATGGAGTACGTCCCGGGCGGAGACCTCAAGGAGCTCATAGACCAGAAGGGGCGGTTGCCCGGTTCTGAGCTCGCCAGGCTCGGTGACGAGGTCTGTGCGGGGCTGGCCCACGCCCACGAGCGCGGTGTGATCCACCGCGACATCAAGCCACACAATATCCTCCTGGACGAGAACGGGCACGCCAAGGTAACCGACTTCGGCATAGCCCGCGCCCTCGACATGACGCAGGCGACGCGCACGGGCTCATTCCTCGGGACGGCCCTCTACTCTTCCCCGGAGCAGCTCCAGGGACATAAGGTGACGCCCAAGAGCGATGTCTATTCGCTGGGGGCGACGTTGTACCAGGCGGCGACAGGAGAGCCACCCTTCGCAGGCGGTACCCCTATAGAGATCGCAAGCCAGCACGTCTCCAAGACCCCGACCCCGCCGCGGGAGCGCGGCGCCGACCTGAGTGGTGATCTGGAGGCTTTGATCCTGGGCTGCCTCTCCAAGAACCCCGACGACCGCCCGACCGCCGAAGAGGCCCGCTCCCGGTTCGAAGCGCAGATCCCTTCAGCCGCAGCCACTCAGGCACAGCCCGAAGCTCCTGTCACAGATACCACCACGGCGGAGCAGACTCATCCCGTGCCTGCCGCACCTACACCGGGAGACCGGCCTGGTCGGGTGTCGCGCGATGGCCGTCAGGGGCGAAGGGGTGGACTCCTGGCCGTCCTGGCGCTGCTTGCCGTGCTCGTCGTGATCGGAGCCCTCGCCGCACCCGGCCTCCTGGGAGGGAGAGGGGATCAAAACTCCGGATCTAATGGTGCCGGGCAGAACAAAGCGCAGGCAGGTGGTAACGATGGACAGTCCAACGGAAGGTCCGGTGAGAATAGGGGCTCGGGTGGGGATCAGCAGTCTGCGGCCTCCTCAGGTAGCGCAGAAGCGTCGGCTTCTTCGGGAGAGCCTGCTCCTTCGCAGAACACTTCGGGACAGGGAGGTCTCACGGCACAGGATGCGGAGCAGACGGTGGAGGAATTCTATACGTCGACCTCCGAGGGCCATTACGACAGGGCCGCCCAGCTTCTCAGCGAGAGCTGGCGACGGAGCACATTCCCGAACCGGGCAAAGTTCGAGGGAACCTTCAACAAGGTAGAGAGCGTGGTATTCATCAAGGGACCGAGCGCCGAGGTCTCCGGAGACACGGCAACCGTCAGAGGAGAGACACGGGCCACTCTCAACAGTCGGATCGAGCACAACAAAGGCGTGTGGAAGCTCGTGCAGGAAGGCGGAGAGTGGAAGATAGACGGGTGGAGCGTCACCAACCTCAGCACTAGGCCCGCGTAACCGTGATGGTAGAGGATTGAGGAAGGGAAGGCTCTGAAGACCGTACTGACGGCTCTCGTCTCCGCTATCATCGGCGGTCTCATAACCGCGCTATTCCTCTTCGCCGGTGTATACGACCTGAAGGACGGGTCCGATAGCGTGACCATAAAGGAGGTTGCGCCACCGCAAAAATCGTCAGGTACGACGCCGGTTATGGACTACGGCTCTTCGGTGCGCGAGGTGTACACGCATGACGGGCGCGGCGTGGTGAGCGTGGACGTGGCGGCCACTTCCGAGGCCGGGCCAGGTGGTGGCTCTGGGTTCGTCGTTGACGAGTCAGGTCACATAGTTACCAACCAGCACGTCGTCGAGGGTGCCGAGGACATCTCGGTCAGGTTCGCCGACGGCACCCGCAGGGAGGCTGAGATCGTAGGACAGGACCCCTCGACGGACGTTGCGGTCATAAAGGTAGATGCGCCGCAGGAAGCGCTGAAGCCTCTGACGCTCGGGGACTCGAACTCGGTTGGGGTCGGGGAGCCCGTCATCGCCATAGGCAATCCCCTGAACGTCGGGATCAGTGTTACCACAGGGATCGTGAGCGGCCTCGGGCGGCCCATAAAGGCCCCCAACAACTACACCATAAACGACGCAGTCCAGACCGATGCCGCGATAAACCCCGGCAACTCGGGCGGGCCGCTGCTCGACTCGCGCGGCACGGTCATAGGGGTCAACGCCCAGATCGCCTCCGAGTCAGGAGGCTTCGAGGGGGTGGGCTTCGCCGTCCCCATCGACACGGTGAAGGACGTGGTGAAGCAGCTCATAATTAGCGGGAAGGTGGTGCACGGCTACATTGGTGTATCGATGTTCGAGTTTGGCATAGATGAGCTCTCCGCCTACACCGGCCTCTCCGAGAACGCGCTGAGGGAGGAGTACGGTCTCCCCGGCAACGGGGCCATAGTCAGCGAGGTGACGCCCGACGGTCCGGCTGAGAAGGCCGGCATCCGGGGCGGGGAGGAGAAAGACATCGAGGGCATATCCGTACCTATCGGGGACGTCATCACCGAGATCGAAGGCGACCCGGTCACCTCCTCGGACGACGTCATAGAGGTCGTCAACTCCTTGAAGCCCGGCGACAAGCTCCCCATGACTGTAGTGACCCCGGGCGAGAAGGAACGCCACGTAGAGGTAACGGTCGGTACCAGGCCTGAGGGGGTTTAGGAAGTGTCGGACGACAAGCAGAAGCGTGAGGCCGCTTTCGCGGCGGTGGAGCGTTACGTCGAGAGCGGGATGGTGGTCGGACTCGGTACCGGATCGACGGCCACCTTCGCGGTGCGCAGGATCGGGGAGCTCGTGTCCTCAGGGGAGCTGAAGGACATCAAGGGAGTTCCGACCTCTGCCAGGACAACAGCCCTGGCGAACGAGATGGGCATACCTCTGGCGACGCTCTCGGAAGCCCGTCCGCGCTTCACCATAGACGGGGCTGATGAGATCTCTCCCGAACTTGCCCTTATAAAGGGACGTGGAGGCGCGCTCCTCAGGGAGAAGATCGTGGCCAGCTCCAGTGAAGGAGGCCTGGTCGTAGTCGCCGACTCGACGAAGCTGGTGGACACTCTGGGCGTAGGTCCCCTGCCTGTCGAGATCGACTCCTTCGGCTGGGAGGCGACCCTCGAAGCCCTCGCTTCTTTAGGCTGCGAGCCGGAGCTCAGGATGGACTGGACGGATCCAGGCCGCCCCTTCGTCACGGACGGCGGCCACTACACGGCCGACTGCGCGTTCGACTCGATCACGGACCCTGCGTCGCTCGAGGCCGAGATTAAACACATCCCCGGCGCCCTCGAGTGTGGCCTCTTCGTCGGCCTCGCCCTGGCCGCAGTCGTCGCGGGCGAGAACGGTACCGAGGTCATCGAAGCGAAGGCTCGCAGAGCGGGCAGCTAGTCAGCACGCCGCCCTACGGGCGGCTTTCAGCATTTCAGCAAGGGCGTGGATTCAGTAACCGCCGTTCGGGAGCTCCTATGGGTTTCGCCTCCTGATCGGCTCCAACAAGGAAAAGCTGACAAGCTGAAAGCGAGAGCCGATAGCCCCCAAGCGTGCTGAAATACTCTACAACACCGGTCGCCGGTCTACAGCGAGCGGCGACCTAAGTCCGGGGCCTTCGAGGAAGGCGTCCTGCGTCTCTTCGAAGAGGTCTGCGGAGACGGTGACGAGGGCGAGGGCGAAGCCTTCTGAGAATGCCCCTTCCCACTCCTCCGCGAACCTGTCGGGGAGGCCCATGGCGAGAAGCTTCTTCTCCAGCTGCGGTCTGCGGTGGTAGAGGACGAGTCCGACGATGGCGGCCAGGGTCATGATCGCCTGCACCGCGATACCGGTCGGCGGATGGACGGCGCCCATGAGGACGCTCACTGCCGTCACCCCGAGGTAGGTACTGACGAATTCGAACCACTGCGTCCGCGAGAGTCCTGACTCGACCGTGCTCGTCCTGGCGTCCGGGAGTGTCACCCGCACGAGGCGTTCGTCTGCGCGCCGCGTGAGCACCAGCATTGAGTCGGCGGGGACGTCCAGGTCCTCGAGCCTCTCTTCCAGGGCCTTCAGCGACCGCAGGTTATGCGCGACGGCCCCGACCGTGTAATAGCGCGGAATACTCACGCGTTCTTTATACCGCTACTTCGGGAGCATGCCGGTAAGCTGCTTTACGACACCAGCTCTGCGACGGCGAGCACGATGCTCGCCGTCGCAGTTCCTATGATGACTCCGGCCAGGACGTCGAAGGGGAAGTGGACGCCGAGGTAGATGCGGGAGAGGACGACGAGGAACCCCGCCAGCACGAACGCGGGGGCGAAAGGTGGGTAGAGGATAGAGAGCGTCAGGGCGCCGGCTGCAGCCGTCGCCGAGTGGCCTGATGGGAAAGAGCTCGAGGAGGGCGTCTTGATCAGAGGTGCTATCTCCGTGTCCCAGATAAAGGGGCGGGCGCGATTGAAGAGGTACTTGGCACCCTCGGCAAGCGTCCAGGAAGCGGCGACGGCCGTCCAGGGGATCACGAGGTGCCACGGCTGCAAACCGGTGAACAGGAAGGCCAAGGCGGCGAGGAAGCCCCACAGAGCACCCGCTGTCCCGGCGACGGTGAAGGTGCGCATCACGGTCGTAAGCGGTGTCCACTTCACACCGAAGACCGCGCGGAACAACGCCCGGTCGAGATCCCTTATCCTGCGCACCAGACTCTTCAAAGTCCTCCCGTAACGTGTGTACCGCCCGGCGGCTATTGTAGACTAGAGACCCGCCATGAGTACGGTCTTCGTCTACATTACGAGGGGTGTTCTTTCTTACCGTACCCGTTTTCTAAAGTAGAATGAGAAGGACCTGTTGTAAACACATTTCAGAACCGGGAGTCAGAGAGATGGAAAAACAGTTGATCGAAAGGGTCATTGACGAGGCGAAGGGCGAAGGGGCGAACCTGGTGATCTGGGACCGCCGCGATACCTTCACCGTGGAGTCGGACGATGTGAAGGAGATAGAGTCCAACGACGACCACCTGCGCGTCAAGATGCAGGACGGGAAAGCGATAGTCTACGTAGAGTACGACTCCATCTACAAGCTCGTCGTCGAGAAGGAGCGCGCAGCCCGCGCGGGCATCCGCGCCGGCTTCGGCGCCGCAAGCAGCTAGTCAGCACGCTTCGGGGCTATCGGCTCTCGCTGTCAGCTTTTTCTTGTTGGAGCCGCTCACAAAGCGCAGCCCATGTTCGATGGGCTGCGCTTTCCAATGGCGCACTCTATCCACACCCTCGCTCACAGGCTGAAGGGCTGACGAGCGGAGGCCGCCAGGCCGTAGCGTGCTGACTAGCTGACAAACGCAGCGTGCTGACAAGCTGATAAGCTCTAGGTGTGATCGTTCGTGACAGGCCCGACTCTTTCCTGCTCTTCGAGCAGCACGAACACGCCCTGTTGGCGGGAGAGTTTGCGCGCCGATGGCGGGAGAAGCCGTCGCCTTTCGAGTCCACGGTGTACGCGGTAGCCAACCACGACCTAGCCTGGCTGGAGCCGGACAGGGTGGTGCTGTGGAACGAGGAGAAGGATAGACCCTACTCATTCATGGATTATCCGAGGGAGCTCAAACTTCCGGCGCAGAAGAAGGG
>DASSJP010000715.1:0-2947 GCA_035691165.1 Rubrobacter sp. | reverse complement strand
ACTGCTCAGAGAGGTCCTCCGCTTCCACGGCCTCCACCATCCCGTCCGAGGAGCGTCCGGTCACGACCAGGCCGTCGGCGAGGTCTTTGATCCCCTGGTGATGGTAGGAGTTGACCTTGACCAACTCGTGCCCCATGATCTCAGCGAAGCAGGATCCTTCCCCTACACTTACCTCGTGCGTCGGTTGCCACTTGGGCGTATCCTGCATGTGCTTGAGGAGGCTCCCTTCCCACTGCGAAGGCAGGTCCTGGTAAAGCGTCCCCCCGAGGGCGACGTTGAGGAGCTGCATCCCACGGCAGATGCCGAAGACAGGTATGCCGCGCCCCAGCGCCAGCTCCACCAGCGCCATCTCGAAGGCATCCCGCTCGGGAATGGTCATGCCCAGCTCCGGCAAGGGCTCCTCGCCGTAGTAGCCAGGGTCGAGGTCGGTCCCGCCACTCAAAAGCAAGCCGTCGAGACCGTGGATCACCGCCTCAGCAGCCCTTCTATCCCCAACAGGCGGCAATACCACAGGCACGCCTCCCGCCACGGCAACGCCATCGACGTAGTCAAGATCAGCCCTCACGAACCTGCCCAAAGGCCGCTCAGCTACCGCCTCCACATCCTCTTTCAACGTCGCCGTTATGCCGATGATCGGGGCCAAGCTCTACTCACCTTTTAACATAATCTTCGATTATCTTAACTATATACGGCAGAATACCAGATCACGGCGATGATAGCGAGAAGAATCAGGTAACCGAAGGCACGAATGTACGCTGAAGGTTCGTAGAAAGGGCGCTCATCTGTGAGGTCGAGGTCGAGTCTGTTCTCTATGTGGTGGACTTCTGCAGTTCCTGAGCGCTCTGTGTCGATGAGCCCTCACCCCCCTCCTGTTGTTCCGCCGCTTTCGCGGCGGCTTCACGCTGCTCCTGCTTCTTCGGGCAATCCATGTTGATACATGTTACCCAGGGGCGCTTCCCTCCAAGCACCTTGATCTCGGGCGAGCCGCAGGCGTCGCATTGGGTACTGAGGGGTATTATCTCACCACGCTGCGGCAGAGGATAGGTTACTCGGCAATCCGGGTAGCCTGTACAGCCGACGAAGCGTTTGCGGCTCTTTCGGTTGCGGCGGATGATCAGGTCGTGCCCGCTCTCGGGGCACTTGCCGATGGTCTCGTCCGTCCGTATGCCCTCCCACACGATATCCGCGAACTCGGTCTCCGAGCTCTGGAGATGGTCGTAGACGCGGCGCAGCACGTCGCGCGAGGAATCTACGACGGACTCCTTGCTTATCTTGCCCTCGGAGATCTCATCCATGCTCCGCTCCAGATCTGCGGTCATCTCGTGCGAAGCTATCTCGGAGGCGAAGTCCGTGAGGGCCTGTGCCACGGCCATGCCTTTCTCTGTCGGCACGAGCGGGTCGTCGTGGACGTAGCCGCGGTCGTAGAGGTTCTGGATGATGTTCGGTCGCGTCGCCTTGGTGCCGAGGCCGAGGTCCTCCATCACATTTATGAGGCGGCCCGCGCCGTAGCGGCCAGGAGGCTGGGTCTCCTTCGAAAGAATCTCCTTGCCTATGACCTTTACCACGTCGCCTTCTGAGAGGTTGGGTATCTCCTCGTCCGCGCGGCGGCTGTACGGGTAGACGCCGAGCCAGCCCTCCTCGGTGACAACCGTCCCTCCGGTGACGAGCGGTTCACCGCCCGAGTCGAAGCGGAGCGTCGTGCGCAGCGTCTTCGCGGGGCCAGAGAGCGTGGCGAGGAAGCGACGTACAACGAGCTGGTAGATCTTCCAGCGGTCGTCCCTCATCGACTTCTTCGAGGCGTAGCCGGTCGGGTAGATCGGTGGGTGGTCCGTCGTCTCCTTCTTCCCCCGCGTGGGCGAGAGCTTGTCCTGGGAGAGCAGCTTCTCGGCGTGCTTTCCAGCACCCTCGACACGCTTCAGGTACCCGAGCACCTCGCGCAGGTCGAGCGAGCGCGGGTAGACAGTGTTGTCCGTCCTCGGGTACGAGATATAGCCGTCGGTGTAAAGGTCCTCTGCGATGCGGGCGGCCCTGGAAGGGCTGATCCCAAGGTTCGCAGCCGCCGTCAGGAAACCTGTGGTGTTGAAAGGCGTCGGCGGCTTGCGGGTCGCGGACTTCTGCTGAACCTCGACGACCTTCGCTTTGTCTGTGACGTTCTCGTAGGCGCTTTTTGCTTTCGCCTCATCCTTGAAGCGGTCGGTCTGGTGGCGGACGGTGAACGGCTCGCCGTTCCTCAGGTTCACCTCGAGCTCCCAGTACGGCTCGGGGATGAAAGCCCGCCGCTCGCGCTCGAGCTCGGCTATGAGGACGAGGGTTGGCGACTGGACGCGCCCGACAGACAGGAAGGCGCTTCCGTAGCGCTTCGTGGCGCGTGAGACCCAGCGGGTCAGGGTTGCGCCCCAGATCAGATCTATATCCTGCCTCGCCTCGCCAGCCTCGGCCAGGTCGTTGGAGACCTCCACGAGCTCATCGAATGCGCGGCCGACCTCGCCCGGCGTCAGCGCCGAGAAGCGGGCCCGTTCGACATGGTCCATCAGCTTCGGGTTCGCCTCGAAGACCAGAGAGAGCGCCTCGACGCCGATCAACTCGCCCTCCCTATCGAAGTCCGTGGCGATGACCACCCTGTCCGCCTTCTTCGCGAGCGAGGTAATGGCCTGGGCCACGCCCTTCTCGGAGACGGACTTGAGGATCTCCGCGTCTATGAGCTCCCGCGGCTCGACCTTCTGCCAGTTCGAATACTCCTCGGGATACTCGGGGTTGAGGACGTGCCCTTTCAGGCCGACGGATACCGTCTCCTCGCCCTTCCACGTGAACGTGTGGTGCGGTACGGAGCGGTGCTTTCCTTCCTTCACCGATCCTTCGGAGAGGAACTGGGCGATCTTCTTCGCCGTGTTTGCTTTCTCGGAGATAATTAGTCGCATATTGATCCTCGTTATAACACTATGCAGCG
>DASSJP010000714.1:0-2024 GCA_035691165.1 Rubrobacter sp. | reverse complement strand
GAGGGCGGACTTTCCGTCGCTTTGCGTACGCAACTCGATGCGGAGCTCTTTGACGAAGGGTTGGTCAGGGAGCTGGTCCACAGGGTGCAGAACCTCAGGCGCGAGAAGGGCTTCGAGATAGAGGAGAGCATCCGCGTCGGCCTCTCCGGGAACCCCAGAATATCTGCCCTTCTGGAGGATCGCTGGGGCGACTATTTCCGGGCCGAGGTGCTTGCCAGGGAACTCGACCTCGATGAGAGCGCCCCTGATGGCGGCTTCGAGAGCGTAACGATAGACGGTGAGGCACTGCGGATCAGGGTAGAGCCGCTCGGAGGGTAGAGGCCCGACGAAACGGGTATGATGTAGAGGTTAGAAGGAAGAACCTGGAGTGGGAGGTTTCGCGTGTTTGGCAGAAAGAGCCGGGCAGATAGACTAAAAGAGCAGGCCGAGTCCAACTCGCTCATCCCCGTGGCGACGCTGGTCGCTGCTTACGCGGGGGCCAAGCCGGTGATCGAACGGCTGCTCTACGACGACGACCTTCGTGACAACATCCGCGTCTTTATCGAGTCGGCCCGCTCCATACTCAGCGAGCTCTCCGACGAGGACCCCACCGATATCATCACCAGGCTCTGGGACGACGACAAGCTCCGAGGTCACGTCGAGGCCGCGGCAGGGGCAGCCAGGCAGGGTAGCAAGCGGGTACGCGGTGAGAAGGTTCGCAAGAGTGGCGGCAGGGGAGGCCGCCTGCTGTTCCTGCTACTCATTGCCGCCTTCGGCTTCCTGTTCCTACACCCGAAGACCGGACCTCAGGCCCGCAAGTTCGCCAGAGACGCCTACGGCTCTCTGACTTCCGGAGAATAAAGCGGGAAGACACCGCTGAACGGGGAGGCGAAAGTCCGGAGGGGGGTATCAGCGTTTCTGGCCGGATATCGAGAGCTTCGGGTACATGCGCCCGACCTCGTGGTCGAAGGCGCGTTCTCCCGCACTCTCTCCTCCCGCGAAAGAAGCGCGGAGGGCGAGGAGCCCGATTTCGACCTCTCTCCTGGCACGCTCCGCGCGATTGGCGGCGCTCTCGCTCGGAATCCCCGCCCTCTCCAGCCGGTCGGCTTTCGCATGCAGGCGCTCCGCCCGCTCGAAGAGGGCGGCTTGATCTCGGGCGTACTCCCCGATGGCGGAGGCCGCCCGTGAAATCAGCGCCGGGTCAGGCTCCTTTTCTCGACGGCGCCCGAAGAGCCGGCCCAGCGCACGCCTGGCAGCGCCAGGGAAGGAACGTATTCTCAGAGACCCCAAAAAAGGTAGACTGCTCTCGCTCATGACGTACATAATAAACCGCCTGACGCCAGTTGTTGTGATCTTGCTCTCGGTATTCGTGCTCGCCGGGTGCTCCGGCATCTTCGGAGAAGACCCCCGCGAACAGGCAGACAAGGCGATAAGCGACGCGAACAAGTCCATCTCCGAGCACAACAAGCTCTTCGATGAGGCCCGCTCGACCTACGCTGACGTCAAGCAGAAGATCGAATCCGGCGACGACCCCTCGAAGGAGAAGGACCGCATAACCGAAGCGAAGAACACCCTCGAAAAGGCGAGGAACGATCTACAGGACGCCAGAGGATCTCTCGGTACCGTGCAAGACCTAGACGTTGACCCTACCATCAAGAAGTACGCCAGCCTGCTCTCCGAGGCGATGGACGCCCAGCTCGCCGCCGAGGCCAAGGAGATAGAGTTCTACGGCATACTGGAACAAGATCCCGCCCTCGAGAACAACCGGGAGAAGGCCCTGGACCTGCTCTCCGAGGTCGGAACAGGCTACCAGAAGGCCGAGAAGACCTACGGTGAAGCCCAGGAGCTCGCCAACTCCCATCCTAAACTTATAGAAGCCGCCAACAAGGCACAGTCGTGAGATAGCTAGTCAGCAATGGTGTAGAGAGTAACCGCTGTTCGAGGAAGAGCTGAAATGCTGAAAGCGAGGGCAGTTAGGCCCGAAGCGTGCTGACAGGCTGGCACGAGGGGCAGGTGTGCGTTCCCCTTCCTGCGACGCGCGACTT
>DASSJP010000713.1:0-3620 GCA_035691165.1 Rubrobacter sp. | reverse complement strand
GTCATGCCGGCTGCCATCTGCACCATCCCGCCGAGGATCCGCAGAGCTCCACGCATGGCGTCGAGGACGGCATCCCCTAGCTGGGACTCCTGGGGCTCTGGCTCGCTTTGCGCCATGGGCCGATCTTGACACGATCCGATGCCTGTGCGGTCTACGGGTAGGAGCCTTGAGGGCGGATCAAGATGGCGGGGTGGTGGCACAGGCACGGAAACCGTCGCTGGACACGGTCCTCCCCGCTGTTGATACGTCCCAGACGCGCCCAGCGTCGGCGGCCACGGGACAACGAACCCCCCGCGGTTGACCGACGGCTCGATCGAGGACCCGCGGTCTCGGACTTCCATGCCCAACAGGATGTGGCGCTTCCCGTGACGGACTGATGCTGCGGGACACGCACAAGTCGCCCGCCGGGTCAGGTCCCGAGGAAGTCGGGTCGTTCGTCCCCTTCTCACCTGCGCGACAGGAGCAGGGTAGGGAGGAGGAGGTGCGAAATGGCTACTCGCGTTTCCGAGGCCCAGAGCAGAGGCTTCCACGGTTTCTGGGTGGTCCTGCTCACAGCCGTGGCGATCCTGGCAGTGACCGGCGTCGGCTTCGTAGCTGGCCGCAACTCGGCCGGTTCCACCCCGGCGGCCACTGGGCAGTCCAACCCAGGTCCCCAGGTCACACACTTGATGCCCTGGATGCAGGCCCACGTCGGCGACATCGCCTGGATGCAGCAGCACATGGGCGACGTGGCTTGGATGAGGGGCCACCGGAACCGGTGGCAGTGGATGCAAGCCCACCCCGGCTACGTCCGGTGGATGCAGACCCATCCTGCCCAAAGGGCATGGATGCTGGGCCACATGACCAGCATCCAGTGGATGCACACCCACCTGACGCAGTGGTCATGGATGACGAACCACATGGGCGACATCGGCTACATGCACGACCACTGGGGTCAGTGGACCGGGTGGAGGTCGGGCATGATGGGGTCCGGCGGATCGTTTGGATCGGGCAGCGGCTACACCGGTAGCTACGGCGGCTGGAGCGGTGCGGGCATGGGTATGGGCGCAGTCATGGGTTCCAAGGCCGACGCCACGATCCTTGTCGTCGCGGATGTCGGTAGATCGTCCCAGGAGCGGCTCGGGAAGGGGTGTTCAACGAAATGAGCGAGACGATCATCGAACGAGCGGACGTGCTCAAGAAGGTGATGAATGAGGCCATCGCCGAGACGGAGAAACGAGGGGGGATGAGGGCGGTCTTCAGATCTAGCGTCGAGTTGAAGAAGAACACGACCGTCGAGGCAACCGCTCGCCAGTTCCACTTCTACATGGACGAACCCTCCGACGACGGTGGCGAGGACAATGGCCCGACCCCCGAGGAAGTGATCCTGGCTGGTGTCGGAGCATGTACGGCCATGACCGCGGCCTTCTACGCGGCTCTGAACGACATCCCCATCAAGAGCTACCGGATCGACATGAAGGGCTACGCGAACTTCGGCGGCTTCTACGGCGTCAGCGACAAATTCCCGGTTGGGTTCGATCGAGTCGTCTGTAACGTGTTCATCGAGACGGATGCTCCCGAAGACCAGGTGAAGCAGTTCCAGGAGTTAGTTGAGCAGCGGTGTGTCGGGCACGGGACGATGATGCAGCCGATCGCCATGGAGTCGCGCTGGAAGATCAACGGCAAGTCTGTGGGGGGACCGGCTGGATCGATGGCCGACTAGCTCGTCTGGCATGTCAACCTGTGCCTCCCGGCGCGTGAGGCTCCTTGGCAGTTTCGTTAGGCTTACGCGCAAGGAACTTCATGGCCGATCGAGAAGGTTAGAGGCCAAAGGGGCGCGAAGGCCTGCGATGCGGCCGGACTGAGGGGAGTGCGGGTCGAGTGGCTCCGTCACACCGGAGCATCACTTGCATATCTTGGCGACCCGAGACCTGAAGGCCGTGTCGCATCGGCTCGGGCACACATCCGTGAGGATGGCAGACCAGAACTTACGTCAACGTGTAGACGACGACACCGGCCGCTCGGTGGCCCAGGCCATTAACGTGGCCCCTTCTTGGCCCAGCGGCAGCCATCTGATTCTGTGGAACGGTGACGGCGCTCTGACCTGCGGTTTCGCTGGTAGTCCCAACGGGGTTCGAACCCGTGTCTCCCCTTCAGAGGTTCTCGAGCTTGGCCTCGCTACCTGCGGCGACCCCTAATCCGCTAGCACCGGCTCCTTCAACCGATAGAGAGGAGGTGCTTTCGCACGTCCCATCCCCTTACATCCGAAAGTGGCCCGCGGAAGCGAGCAGATAAAGCTCGAGCCACGGTTGGCCCCGACCGAATGCCGGGGCCAACCGTCGGTACAGGTATTACGGGTGGGACACCTGCCCGGTTCCGCCCTGGCAGAGTCCGAGCGTGCCTGTGGCGCCCGGCGAGAAGCCGTAGAAGTTCCAAGCGTCCGCCGCGGTCTGAACCTGCGACGAGGTCTGTCCGGGGTCTGTTGTGTCGAAGTCATTCAGCCCGCTCGCAGCGCAGGCAGAGTTCGCGTGATCCAAAGCCCCCGTTTCATTGGTGTTGTCCACCTGATTGGGCGGACCCTTGACCTCGCCAGCGAGAGCGGCGCTGGATGCCGCACCCACGAGCAAGAAGACCGAAGCCGCAGCTATGAGCAGCCGCTTCATTTCCGCCTCCCCTCCATCGTGACCGACGCCCGCACTTTGAGCCAATCTGACAAAGCCCGCAAGCCTGTCTCGAAGCAACATGCATCTGCGATATCAGCACTACGTCCTGCCCGCGCACGCGTGTGACGAAGTGACGGCGGCGTCTAGTCAGGCGCGATCCTCAGCCGAGGAACTCGGTCATCCCGTCAACCAGCACGGGTATTCCGACCATTTCCCGATCGGGCTCCGGGTCGAAGAGGCTATAACGAAAGGGCAGGAAACCGGAAAGACGAGGCAGGATCTCGAAACGGAAAGGGCCGTCCGGGGGAGCGATTTCCTTCAGCGGGGGGATCAGGCTTGCCTTGGCAAGCGCGATGGGCAGATACCTGATCCGGCGGACGCTGTTGTTCATCTTGGTGCTGTTCATCGTGTCCCTGATCACATTCATCATCTTCGTGAAGCTGCCCGCTTCCGATCCGGCCAGGCGTGCGGTCGGCAAGTCGACGAGCCCAGAGAACGTTGAGGCGGCTCGCCACGCATTTGGGCTCGACAAGCCGCTGTACGTCCAGTACAGCCGGTTCGCGAAGGGCCTGATCCCCTGGCCCGGGCTGTTCCTGAACGAGGACGTCTACTACTCGTACGCCAACTTCGTCCCGGTGAAGGAGGAGCTCTTCGCTCGGCTGCCGGTCACGGTCGCGCTCGCCGTCGGCGCGGCCATCTGCTGGCTCCTGCTGGGGATACCGATCGGGATCATCTCGGCCGTGCGGCGAGGAAGCATCTGGGACCGATCTGCGATGGTCTTCGCGCTGATCGGCGTGTCGGTTCCGACGTTCTGGCTGGGGTTCCTTCTCCTGTACGTATTCTGGTTCAAGCTCCAATGGGCGCCCGCCTCGGGCATCCCGATCGGCGAGTCGGTGCTTGAAGCGGTGATGCACGGGCGATTCATCCTGCCATGGCTCGTGTTGGCCCTCACGTCCGCGGCGTTGTACGCCCGGATGG
>DASSJP010000712.1:0-2926 GCA_035691165.1 Rubrobacter sp. | reverse complement strand
ACGCCTCGCCTCTTTTCTCAAAATGATGTTCGTCCCAGCCGTCTCCCCAGGCCCAGTATTTCAGGGTCTTGTCGCCTATGGTTGACCAGAAGCCGGGGGTCATGCTCCAGGCGGCTCCTCCGCCTGCGATCACGGTCCCGGCGATGCGTCCGTGCTCCAGCGCATCACCCCAGTGCTCGATGCTCAGGTGGCGCCCTGCGGACTCGTTGTACGCCAGGGCGATGTCCCCGACGGCGAAGATTCCGGGCGCACTCGTCCTCATCGAGGAGTCGGTGATGATCCCCCTATCGACCTCCAGTCCGGCCTCGGCGGCGAGCTGCGTGCGAGGGGCGACGCCTGTCCCGAAGAGGACGGTTCCCGCATCGACCGTGCCTCCATCCTCCAGGATTACTTCGTAGCCGCCGACGATGCGTTCGATGCTGTCGATTCGCCGCCCGAGGCGGAGGCCCACGCCGTATCCACGCAGCCAGCCTTCGATACGTTCCCCGACCTCGTGGCCAAGACGCTCACTTTGCGGCGACTCTTCGAGGCTGATCAGGGTGACCTCAGCTCCGCGCAGCGCGAGAGACGCCGCGGCTTCGCATCCTATGAAACCGCTGCCCACGACGACCGCGCTGTCTCCTTTCCCGACGCGTTTCTGGAGGCGCGCCGAGTTCTCTATCGTCCTCATCACCAGGATCTCGGGATCGTCTCCGCCAGGTACGGGGAGGCGTACGGGCTCGGAGCCGGTGGCGAGCACGCACGCGTCATAAGTCAACTCCTCACCGTCGTCCGTCTTGACGATTCGCCGTTCCCTGTCCAGCGCGGCCACACTCGTGACGAGCCTGAGTTTCACGGCGTTCTCGTGGTACCAGCCTTCACTTTCCAGGGGAAGTTCTTCGCGGGACGATTCGCCTCGGAGGAATCCCTTCGTAAGCGGAGGACGATTATACGGGGCGTATGGCTCGGATGTCAGCATGGTGACGCGACCCCTTCCGCCTGTCTCCCTGTAGGCGCGCGCCGTCGAGAAACCGGCGGGACCGCCGCCGACGATCACAAGATGTTCGTCCGAATTCAAGCTGTGTCCTCGAAGAGATCCAGGCGGTAATCCGGCTCTATGATGGTCTTCACGTTCTGAAGCCGCGTGTGCTGCATGAGCAGTTCGTGTACCTCGTCTCCTTGCAAGGGATATGTCTTCGTCTCTCTGCGCCAGTGGACTGCGATCAGGGCTCCTCCTTGTGCCAGCTCGCGCTCGAAGGCCGACAGCGCCGCGAGCATTTCTTCCCTCGTGAAGTAGTACAAAACCTCCGAGGCGACGATCAGGTCGAACGGGCCATCAGGCATCTCCTCCGGCAGCGTGCGTCGTTCGACGCGGACGTGCATGCGGCCTGCGAGGCGTTCTCGTGCTGCGGCGACGGCCCGTTCCGAGACGTCCACAGCCAGAAGCTCGTCGCAACGCACGGCCAGCATCTCGGTAAAGACGCCGATGGATGCCCCCGCCTCGAGTGCCCTGTGGAATCGGCGTTCGCCCAGAACTTCAAGGGTACGCTGGTACTTCTTGCGTTCGTACTCGCTCGTCTCGAAGCCCCATGGGTCGCGCGACCCGGCGTAGAGGTCCTCGAAGTACTCGCGGCCGAGTCGGTCGCTCACGTCCCCCGGCCCGAAATGGCCTGCCTTCCGAGGCGTACCAGGGCCGGGTCGAGGCGGTGCTGGAGGAGGAACAGCCCAAGGTCCCGCCTCGCCCGGTCCAGTGGACCCGAGACCGCGAAGGGATGGGAGCCCACGGCCCAGGCTGCCTGGTCCAGGATCTCTACACACGACCTGGCAACGGATTCGCGCAGTTGCGTCGAGAATGCCGCGGACGACGACGTTGGGTCCGCATCGGCGCGATCTGCAGCGTACTCGAACCAGCGGTCGATGGTGCCCTGGGCTGTGAGCATCCTTCCGGAAGCGAGCGAGACCACGTCGTCAGGTTCCCCGTCTCCCGCTTTCGCCGCGAGCACATCAAGGGCGGCTTCGACGGCCGTGTCTGAGATACCGGCCCACGTAACGGCCGTGCGGATGGCGTCGCGGCTGAAGTAAGGTTCCCGCAACAGCTCGCCAGGCTCCCCCAGAACCGCGAGCACGGGTGTTCCGTCGAAGATCACCCGATGGCTCTCGGAGGCCCGCATGCCGGCGCTCCTGAACCAGTCCGTGTCCACTTCCACTCCTTCGGAGAGGTCAACGTAGGCGAGCAGGGGAGGTCCAGAAGCGGCGCCGCGTACGAGCACGAGCGCGCGATCCAGGCCCGTCGCCCCCGAACAGAAGGTCTTGACACCGGAGAGCTTTGCTCCACTGTTTCCTTGCACGAGCCGTGCGGGTTCTCCCTCGCCGGGGATGGGGTCTGCGCCCCACACGCCGAGGAGTAGCTCCCCCGCGGCGACGGACTTCAGGTCCGAGGAGCGTAGAGGCTCAGGGGCGAGATGTGAGACGCGTTCCACGCCGTTGAAGTGGCCGTCCAGTATCCGGCCGACGGAGCCGTCGGCGCGGGCGACAGCACGGAGCACGCGCCACTCGTCTGCAAAAGAGGCGCGACGTCCGAGTTCGCCTACCGGGTCGGGAACAGGCATCGCGAGTACGCCTGTGGACGCAAGCTGTCGGAAAGGGTCTTCGGGAAAGGCAGGGTGTGCGTCTCTCTCGGACGCGCCGGCGGAGATCTCCGCCAGTATGTCGTCGAGAGCGCGGTTATCTTTCAGGACTCTAACCTCCCTGTTGCCGAGGCTACCGATGCTCATGACGGCCCCACGTTAAAGGAGCGGATCTCCCGTGCAAAGGGACCTCTCATATACGACGAGGACCCTGGGAGTCTGGTGTCTGGATCGGGGAATCCGGGTTCCGGTCAGGTATTGGATGCCGGATCTCCCCGATCGGCACGGGCTCCAGACCACGGGAGCGTGCCAGGGCGACC
>DASSJP010000711.1:0-4516 GCA_035691165.1 Rubrobacter sp. | reverse complement strand
CATCGGGACAGGCGATGACCACGGCCGAAATAGCGAACGTCATCGCCGTGATGGCCGCCACGCCTCCTAAGAAATACCAGATGAGGAAGGTCACGATCCCGGAGCCGACCGCCAGGATCACCAGGTACTCAGCGGCGCTATCCGCCAGCCTCTGACCCGGAGCCTTGGAGTTCTGCGCCTTCTGGACGAGGTCTACAATCTGGGCTAGCGTGGTGTCGGCGCCTACGGCTGTTGCCCTGAAACGGACACTTCCGCTGCGGTTGATCGAACCCGCGATCACGGCGTCCCCGGAACGCTTCGTCACAGGAACGCTCTCGCCCGTCACGAGCGCCTCGTCTATGCTCGTCTCTCCTTGTGTGACCTCTCCATCAACAGGCACCTTGTCGCCAGGTCGTAAGAGCACGATGTCGCCGAGCCGGACTTCGCTACTCGGGATGGTCACTTCCTCGCCGTCCCGGATCACGGTCGCCTGCGGCGGCACCAGGTCGAAGAGAGCGCGCAGGGCGTCGTTTGTGCCGCGCCTGGAGCGCATCTCCATCCAGTGGCCGAAGAGGACGAAGGTGACGAGCATAGCGGCGGCCTCGTAGAACGTCTCGCCGCCGAGGAAGGTGATCAGGACGCTGAAGATGTAGGCAGCGAGCACGCCGGTTGCGATGAGCACGCTCATGTTGAGCGTGCGGCTGCGCAAAGAATAGTATGAGCCGGAGATGAAAATCCAGCCCGAATAGAAGACGACTGGTGTTGAGAGGAGCAGCATGATCACGTTCTCACCCAACCCGAAGGTGGGCAGTCGTAAGCCAAGCAGGTTCATGCCCAGTGGCGAGTAGAGCACAGTAGGGATCGTGAGGACCAAAGCGACGAAGAACCTGTTGCGCATGTCGCGCTCCATCACTTTCGCCATGGCTGGGTCAGACATGTCGTGGCCCATATGGTCGCCGTGATCGGCTTGAGTGGCGGGCATCTCGTACTGCATCCGGTCGTGCTTTGTGCCCATCGCGATGGGCTGCACATCGACGCCGTGGCCGAGGTGTTGCATCCGGCGCTCAGGAGGCGCCATGATCTCGGCGTGGCCCTCGTCTACCGGCGTGCAATCGCAGCCTGTGTGTGTGATGACCTCTGCAATCTCCTCGGGACTGATCCCATCAGGATCGTAGCCGACGTGCACGAGGTCGTTCTTCCAATCGAGGCGAACTTCGTCTACATGTTGCTGCTCTCGCAGCGCCCGCTCGACGGCGGCGGCGCAGCACAGACAGTAGACGCCATGGAGTTCGAACGCGCCGTGGTGTACCCGAACATGCCGGGTGTCGTCTCTTGTCGTAGTCCTCGGGTCGTTATCAGGCATGCTGGCTACCTCCTCTACCTGGCGATCTGTGCCCTGGCACATTGCGCATCCTGCCGTTATCCACACCAGAGGTTTTATCGTAGGAGGCCACGTCACGGGCCCATACCTCGTGCACTATCCACACGATGGCGGCCGTTACAGACAGGCACCAGAGGAGCATCGGCAAAATCTTTCGGCCTTCGCTGGCGCCGCGATGCGAGCGCCATCGGTTTACCGACGGGTCGTTGTCTCTTACCCGAACGTTCAGCGTATCCCGGCCCAGGCGACGGTAGATCGGGCAGTTTCCGGTATACCCTGTGGCGAACAGGTAGAGGCCCGCGATCACGAGTAGGACTCCGTCCGCCCCGACAAAAGAGACGCCCTGCCAGGCACCAGCAGTACTATCCCGGATAGGGAAGCCAGGCTTCCGGAAACCATGCGCACCTCTTGGCCGAGTGCCCCTACGTTCTGCTCCTCCATCAGTCCTTCTTGGCGTGATCAGTTGAGTCCGGAAGGCCCACGCCACCAGGGAAACCATTGCGTCGTTGGCCACCTACGGGGCGGTGCGGCGCTTTCACGGGGCCCACACCCAGTCCCTTATCTCGGGTGGATCCTCCAGGTGCTCCCTGGAGTAAGACTTTGCCCTGGAGATCAAAGCCTCAAGCTCGGAGATAAGGGTCGGGGCGCTGTCCCTTGCCCTGCACCCGGGGTCGGTGCACTTCAGGGCGTCCATCGCCAGGTGGTAGCGACTCATGCCGTTCAGGAGGACCATGTCGAAGGGGGTCGTGGTCGTGCCCTGCTCGGAGAAGCCGCGCACGTGGAAGCGGTCTACGTCGATATGCCCGTGCACGATCTCGTGGATCGCCCTCTGGTAGCCGTGGAAGGCGAAGACGACCTGCTTGCTGGCGGTGAAGAGCTCGACGAAGCGCGTCTCGCTCATGCCGTGCGGGTGAAACTCCCGTGGGAAGAGGGTCATCAGGTCGACGACGTTGACGACGCGCACCTTGAGCTCGGGGGCGTTCTCTTTAAGCCAGTGGGCCGCAGCGACGGTCTCCAGAGTGGGGATGTCCCCCGCGCAGCCAAGTACGACGTCGGGCTCCTCTCCCTCTGGCACGTTGGACGCCCACTCCCACACCGAGGCCCCTCTGGCGGCGTGCTCTATGGCCTGATCAATGTCGAGCCACTGCAGCTGGGGCTGCTTGTCTATGGCGATGAGGTTGACGTAGTTGCGGCTCCTGAGGCAATGGTCGGCGACCGAGAGGAGGGTGTTGGCGTCTGGCGGCAGGTAGATGCGCGCGACGGTCCCTCTCTTGGAGAGCATCACGTCGATGAGGCCGGGTCCCTGGTGGGAGAAGCCGTTGTGGTCGTTACGCCAGGCGGTGGATGTCAGGAGTATGTTCAGCGAGGCGATTGGCTCCCGCCAGGAGAGGCTCGTGGCCTCCTCGAGCCACTTGGTGTGCTGTACCAACATCGAGGCCGGAATCATCGCGAAGGCTTCATAGGTTGCGAAGATGCCGTGGCGCCCACTCAGTAGGTAACCCTCGAGCCAGCCCTCGCACAGGTGCTCGGAGAGGACCTCCATCACGCGCCCCGAAGGCGCGACGTGGTCGTCTATAGGGAGGGTCTTGCCAACGAAGCAGCGGTCCTCGACCTCGAAGACGGCGCCGAGGCGGTTGGAGTTGGTCTCATCCGGGCAGAAGAGCCTGAAGTTCGCCGAGGAGGCGTTGCGCGCGAAAGTGTCACGCAGCATCTCTCCGAGGCGCCTAGTCGACTCGTTGCGCACCGTCGCCGGCGCCGGCACCTCGATGGCGTAGTCGCGGAAATCGGGAAGATCTAGGTCCTCAAGTACCAGGCCGCCGTTGGTGTGGGGACTTGCCCCCATGCGCCGCTCCCCCTCCGGCGCGAGCGCGGCCAGCTCGGAGACAAGACGGCCCTCCTCATCGAAGAGCTCCTCTGGGCGGTAGGAGCGCATCCACTCCTCCAGCCTGGCGAGTTGATCGGGGTCCGATTGCACTCCGGAGAGTGGCACCTGGTGAGAACGAAAGGTGCCTGCGACGGGCAGGCCGCCTACCTCCTCGGGTCCGGTCCAGCCCTTGGGGGTGCGCAGCACGATAGCGGGCCAGCGGGGGCGCTCCGGGACGCCAGGGTCTGCTTCAGGACTCCCTCCAGGGCTCCCTTCGCGGGCCGTGCGCTGGATGGCGCGGATCTCCTCGTAGCACTGATCGAGCGTCGCGGCGAACGCCTGGTGCACGCTGGCCGGGTCCTCGCCACGCACGAAGTGGACCGCGTAGCCGTGCCCCCTGAGGATGGCGCGGACCTCCTCGTCCGGGGCGCGCCCGAGGACCGTTGGGCCCGATATCTTGTAGCCGTTCAGGTGGAGTATAGGCAGCACGGCGCCGTCGCGCGCGGGGTTGAGGAAGCTCGTGGACTTCCAGGAGCCCTCAAGGGGGCCCGTCTCGGCCTCGCCGTCGCCTACGACCGCGCAGACGATGAGGTCCGGGTTGTCGAAGGCGGCGCCGAAGGCGTGGGTGAGGACATATCCGAGCTCGCCGCCTTCGTGGATCGAGCCCGGCGTAGGGACGCTCACGTGGCTCGGAACGCCGCCTGGTGTCGAGAACTGCCTGAAGAGCCGCCGCATACCCGCAATGTCTTGCGAAACATCGGGGTAGACCTCTGAGTAGGTCCCCTCGAGGTAGACGTTAGCAAGCACGGCCGGGCCACCGTGACCCGGGCCGGCCAGGTAGATGATCTCGGCGCCGCGCTCCTTTATGAGGCGATTGAGGTGGACGTAGATCAGGCTCAAGCCAGGCGAGGTGCCCCAGTGTCCGAGGAGGCGCGGCTTTGTGTGCGAAGCATCCAGGGGCTCGCGCAGCAGGGGGTTGTCCTTGAGGTAGATCTGGCCCACGGTCAGGTAGTTTGCGGCCTGCCAGTAACGGTGCATCTTCTCCAGTTGCTCGGGCGAGAGTGGTCCTTCAGGTGGCGCCTGCGCAACCGGTGTCGCCCATTCGCCTTTGACCGCGCTGGAGATGCTCGTGTCGAAACGGTATGCGCCGCCCTCGTTCATGTTACGCTCCTTCTTTAGTCATCTGAGTTACCAATTCGCGGGTGTGGCGGGCGATCATCAGGTCCTCGTCCGTGGGTATCACCCGGACGGCGACGGGGGCGCCTTCGCCCGAGATGAGGAGTTCGTTCTTC
>DASSJP010000710.1:0-4367 GCA_035691165.1 Rubrobacter sp. | reverse complement strand
GAGCAGTCCCTTCGCGAGTAGGCTAGCCAACTATCATTCGCATGGATCCAGTTCCGGGCCGGCCGGGATCCATTAGAGGCTGGCGAAATAGGCGAGAAGGGCCGATGAGGCGTGGACGGGTCAGGGTGATGGATCTCTCTGGTGGCCTTCCGTCGTCTGCTAGACTCCTTCCGATAGAAACGGGCACAAGGGGGATAGTACGATGGTGGACCATCTCGTGTTTATGGCCGTTCGAAAGGACGCTTCGCCTGAAGAGGTCGAGGATCTTCTCTCGTCCATCAGGGGTTTGAGAGATGTTGTCCCTGGCACCGTGGACCTCTCGGCGGGGGAGGATTTCTCCGGCCGCGCCGGTGAGTACACCCATGCCCTCTTCGCCCGGTTCGAGGACACCGCGGGCCTTCAGGAGTACCTGCAGCACCCGGCTCACCTCGCCGTCGTAGAGAAGCTCGACGCGACCACGACAGGCCGCATCGTCGTCGACTACGAGTTCTAGATCCGTGCAGAATTACGAAAACATCACGCCGCGCGATCTCAAAGCCAGGCTCGATGCGGGAGAAGTTCCGGTACTCCTCGACGTGCGCGAACCGTGGGAGTTCCAACTCGCGCGCATAGAAGGCTCTACCCTCATACCGATGTCCCGGCTGGAGGAGCGTTTCACCGAGCTGGACCCCGACTCCGAGACCGTCGTGATCTGCCACCACGGCAACCGCAGCGCCTACGTGACGCAAGCCCTTCAGAGGGCCGGATTCAAGAACGTTCTCAACCTCGAAGGTGGTCTCGACGCCTATTCCTTCCTGGACGATTCCCTGCCGAGGTACTGAGATGGCCTTGCTGGACCTACACACGATGAAGGTGACGTGGACTCCCCAGGAGGTGCCATGTCCGGGCCTCCCATAGGAGAGATCGAGCACGCTCCAGCAGCCTGCCTGCCCTATGATCCGCGTGCTCCGGAAGTAGCGCGCATGATCACAGGGATGATCCATCAGCAACTTCCTCATGTGCTCGTGGAGCACGTCGGTAGCACGGCCGTTCCTGGATGCGCGGGAAAGGATGTGATCGACCTGCTCATACCGTACAGGGAAGGCGAGCTCGAACCCGTCAAGGAGACACTTCAGGAACTCGGCTTCCAGCGGCAGAGTACAAGAGACCCATTCCCAGAAGATAGGCCGATGCGCGTGGGCTCCATAAGACACGACGGAGACACGTTCAGGCTCCACGTCCACGTCGTGCCCGCGGGCTCCGGCGAGCCCGGCGAGCTTCGCGCCTTCCGCGACCGGTTGTGCGCCGACCCGGAGATGCGCGAAGCGTACGTCCGGCGAAAGAGGCAGATCATAGACGGTGGAACGACGGATGCGATCGACTACTCGATAGTCAAGGGTGCGTTCGTTCAGGAAGCATTGAACGAGATGCGCCGCTAGATCTTCTTCGGGAGGTCTACCTGGTCCTGACTGTCTCTTCGATCCGGCGGTAGAGGCCGGAAGCCAGACCCTCCGGTTGTGAGGAGCGTTCGGCGAGCATCTGTGCGACGCGGCGGGTCTCGGTCTCGCCTGCTATCTCGAAGGTAAGTACCACGGGCTCCGTGTCTTCGAGGCCCAGTTCACTGGCGATGGCCCGACGGACTTCGGAGACTTCGTGGCCCGTACGTGCGGAGAGCTCACGGCTCATAGCTTCGGGGTCCAGTTCCTGGCAGACCTCGATGCCGCCTCCCATGCGCCGCTCCCACCACCACGGGGCGCCCACGCCCGTGAAGTTCTCGTTCACCAGGGCCGTGGCGCTGTCGGCGAGGAGCTGATTCAGGTACTCTGGCATAGGGTCGTTATACCAGCCGCAGGCTTACGTGTTGCGTTCCGCTGCTATACAATGCGATGAGGTAAGGAGGTAAGATCATCTGATGCTACTTGTAAAGGACTCGATGACCCGCGAGATCGTGACGCTCTCGCCCGAGGAGACGGTGGGGGCGGCGCTCGCCCTGTGCCGGGAGAGGCGCATCAGGCACCTTCCGGTCCTGAAGGAAGGAAGGCTCGTTGGGATCGTCTCGGACAGAGACCTTCGCGCGTCCACACCCGCATTCGGGGATCCCGCGCGGAACGCGGCCTTGCAGGAGATCCTGGTAGAGGAAGTGATGGCCCGCGATGTGGTGACTACTCTCCCCGATTATCCCATAGAGCAGGCGGCGAACACGATGCGCGAGCGTAAGATCGGCTGCCTCCCCGTGGTCGAGAGCGACGAGTTGGTCGGCATATTGACTTCCTCGGACGTGATGGCCGCGCTGGTGTACCTGATCGGCGCGCACGAGCCTGGAAGCCGCATGGAGATCGCGCTCCCCGACAGGCCGGGATCCCTTGCCGGCGCGGCTGGCGTCTTCGGGATGTGCGGGATAAACATCGTCAGTGTCGCAATGGGGGCAACGCGGGAGCCCCGAGAAGAAGGGGCGCCAAGAGAGCGCATCGTCGTCTTCAGGGTAGATACTATCAATACCGCCGAAGTGGTCGGATACCTGGAGGAGGCCGGCTATACCGTTCTGTGGCCGCCGAAGGCGTGAGCGGTCGGGCCGCCATCGTCCACGATGAGGATCTGGAAACCTACGGCTTCGGCGGGGACCATCCGTTCAACCCGCTGCGCGTCAGGCTCGCGCTAGAACTCTGCGAGACCCTCGGGCTGCTGGAGGACTATCCCTTCGTCTCCTCGGAGCCCGCGACAGACGAGGACCTGACCACAGTTCACAGCCTCACCTACGTCCGCATGGTCCAGAATGCCTCGGGGTCCCTGCTCTCCGACCTCCTCGACTACGGGCTCGGGACGCCGGACAATCCCATCTTCCCAGACATGCACGAAGCTTGCGCCCGCGTGGTCGGGGGTGTGATCGAGGCGTGCAGGCTCGTGATGGGCGGGGAAGCGACACACGCCATGTGCATCTCGGGCGGGCTGCACCACGCAATGCGCTCCAGGGCGAGCGGCTTCTGCGTCTACAACGACGCCGGCGTGGCCATCGCCCGCCTCAAACAGGAGCACCCTGGTATCCGCGTAGCCTACGTCGATACCGACGCCCACCACGGCGACGGGGTGCAGTGGATGTTCTACAGCGACCCTGACGTGCTGACCGTCTCCATGCACGAGTCAGGACGATACCTCTTCCCTGGGACCGGCGCGGTCGATGAGACGGGCCGCAACCAGGGCGTCGGTTACTCCGTCAACGTGCCCCTGGAGCCATTCACGGACGATTCGTCCTGGATCTCCTGCTTCGAGACCGTCGTCCCCGAGGTCCTCCGCGCCTTCGGTCCGGACGTGATCCTCTCCCAGAACGGCTGCGACGGCCACACCCTCGACCCCCTGACACACCTCTCGGCAACGACCCGCCTCTACGAGCACGTCCCCAAAAGGATGCACGACCTCGCCCACGAGCTCTGCGAAGGTCGCTGGGTCGCCACGGGCGGAGGCGGCTACGACATCTGGCGCGTCGTACCGCGCGCCTGGACGGCGCTCTGGGCCGCCGTCTCACACCAGGAACTGCCAGAGAGAGTATCCGAAGACTGGCTTTCGAAGTGGGGAGGGAAGAGCCCCGTGAAGCTCCCGCGCCTCATGCGCGACAACCCCGCGGATTTCCCGCCAGGGCCGCGTGCCACGCAGATAGGGGAATACAACCGTCGCACCGTCGAAGAGGTCATTGAGCAGGTAATCCCTATGATCCGGTAGCGCAGAAAAGGGGTTGCGCATAGGGCGTTGTCGCGGTATTTTGCCGTGAGTAACCAGTACGGCGAACCGGAGATGAAAGTGCAAACCATACCATCGTTGCATGGCGAAGCGGTCCGATCAGCCTCTTCCACCGAGACGAAGCCTGGGATAAAGTTAGAGCATCGCGTCACCGAGGAACCTCCCTACAAGGTCATACTGCACAACGACGACTACACGCCGATGGAGCACGTCGTCGCCGTACTGCAAAAAGTCATCCCGCGCATGTCCGTGCGGCGCGCCGTTGACATCATGATGGAGGCCCACACCAAGGGCAAAGCCGTGGCCACCAAATGCCACAAAGAGCTCGCCGAGCTCTACCAGGAAGGGCTAAACAACGAGGGCCTCATCTCCACCATAGAGCCTGATTAGGGCGGTGGCGGACTTTCTGGCCCATCCGTTGTTTCTGCTGTTTGCTGGTGCGGTGCTCACTGGAATTTTCATCCCCGCGCTTACGCGCAGGTGGCAGGATCGCCAAAAAGCCCTGGAACTCAAGACCGAACTCATCGGCGAGATCAGCGAATCAATTACGGAGATGGCCATGGCGGTTCAATTCGTGCACCTTGGTGCCACTAGTATGGACCAACAGAGGTTCGATGAGGCGTACCGAGAGTGGGAGGCAAGGAGCGCCGTGATCG
>DASSJP010000709.1:0-3142 GCA_035691165.1 Rubrobacter sp. | reverse complement strand
TACGGCCCTTGTCAGCGACGGCGCGCTGCACAGCCTGACGGATCCACCACGTCGCGTACGTGGAGAACCTGACTCCGCGGTCGGGGTCGAACTTCTCGACGGCCTTCATCAGGCCGATGTTGCCCTCCTGGATGAGGTCCTCGAAGGGCAGCCCGTAGCCCCTGTACTTCTTGGCGACGCTGACCACGAGCCTGAGGTTCTTCTCGATGAGCCTCTGCCTGGCCCGCTTGTCGCCGGCCTTGGCCCTCATGCTGAGGTCGATCTCCTCCTGATGAGTCAGGAGATTGCCCTGCCCGATGTGTGCAAGGTACTTGGCGAGGAGCTCGGGGGTCTCCGATTCTCGCTCGAACTTCTGGTTTTCCTTCCGCTTCTCTAAATTGGCCTTCAAAATACCCTCCTCACTAAATACCAATGTTACCGGAAATCAGTTTTAGAAACTACTATTAGTTTACCGCGAAGTATAAGTCCCTAAACTTCCTCGGGCCTCCCTCCTAACCCGTCTTCGACACTAATTGTCCGTGCACAAGTACATACGTACGAAGAGCCGAAAAAGTTGCATGGCTCCGCCGGAGACGCATGACTTTCCAGTGTCGTGCGGCATACGCGGTTATACTAAAGATGTGGATACATCCTCCCGCATTCCCGACCGCATAAGCGAGGACGTCGCCGGCATCCTGGCCTGCTGGCAGGCGAGCAGGGGTGGGGCCGATGAGGATGGAGTCTACGATCGGCTGCTCGTCGGAATGGAGGACCTCGTCGGGACTTTCGTCGCGTTCCTGCGGAGCGCGGAGACCGTCGAAACCTTCAGCCGGGGCGGGGCAATTCGCGCGATGGTAGGTGAGATCGCCGAGAACCAGCATGAACTGGGGCGGGAAGCGGTTGGGGTCATAGAGGACTTCATGGTCCTTCGCAGGTGCGTCTGGCGCTCGGTCGAGGGTGGTGTCGACCTCACCGGGCTCGACGGCGGCGAGGTCTCGAGGTTCTTCGTGAAGCTGATGCAGGCGTCGGACTGGCTTACGGAGACGGGCCTCGAGGCCTTCGACGCCATCGTGCGCCGCGAGATGGAGCAGGCCCTCGGGCGGGCCGCCGCGACCGACCTCGTCACAGGACTTCCCGACAGAGACCAGCTTAACAGGCTGCTCCTGCCGCACGCCATCGATGCGCACGACCAATTCGCCGTCGCGGTATTCGACGTGGCAGACTTCACCGAGACCGTCGCAGCCGGGAAGGTCAAGCGCGCGCGGAAGGTATTGCGCACGCTCGCCGAGGCCGTGCAGGAGGCATCACCCGAGGGGGCCGTCTTCGCCCGCTTCGGGGACGACGAGGTCTGTGCCATCCTGCCCGGTGAGACCGGCGAAGGTGGCTACAAGCTGGCGGAGCGGGTGCTCGAGCGCCTGGCCAGGGACCCCGGAGACTTCGAGGTGGACGTCGGGGTCGCCGAGTATCCGGCAAACGCAACAGGCTCCGGGGAGCTGATGGGGGAGACCCTCAAAGCGCTCAAGATGGCCAAACGCGTCGGCGGCAGCGGCATCGTGGTCGCCCGCTAACAGCGAGGAGTACTGAAGTTTGAAAACACCGGGAACGGGGCCACCTGTCAGGGACCCCGTTCCGAATGAGGTGAGCAAGCCCACTCGGACTGGCTATACAGACTGAAACTTAAGGAGAGCGGCGACGCCCTAGCGCCAGTGCTCCGACGCCGGAACCTACCAGTGCAAGTGCAGCCGCGAGGGCAATCGGCGTGGCTGGCGAGGGACCGCCAGTGTCTGGCAGCGCGCTGGCAGTTGCGCTGGGACTGGTTGTCGCGGTGGCCATAGTAGTAGGCGTGGCGGTAGCGGTGGGACTGGAAGTGGGGCTGGCCGTGGCGGTTGCAGACATGGTCGCAGATGCTGTGGCGCTGGAACTGGCGGTTGCTGTTGGTGTGGCTGTCATAGCGCTCTGTTGCATCATCTGGTTTTCCGGCTGCATCTCGTTCTCTTGCCCCATCATGCCGCCCTGCTGGGCGATGGCAGCGGAGGCAAACAATGAGACGCCCAAGCCAAGCGTCGCCAACAGAATCAATAACCTCTTCATGTAGTGCTCCTAACTCTTGGTGTGCCGTAGAGGGGCCCCTCTTGACGTCCCGTTTTCTTGAAATGCAGTTCTAGAAGCCGAGCATGAGCGCCATGAGGAACATCAGCAGGCCGACAACTACCAGCGCTACCATGACGAGTGCGGCGGCTACCGATGTCGTCGGGTTCTCGATGTGACGATACGGATGATGCACCATGAACCTCCTTTCATACGCGGCAGGTGCTGTAACGACATTCGAGGCGTTCCTGCTTGTAGCCTCGGTAACAGGTATTTACGTGGCTCTGACGCAATCGGTTTGGAATACCCTGCTGTCCGTGCTATCGGAAGGTTGTACGTATGGTCAATGTATGAAAAAGGCGCGGGCGGGTTTTGCCGGGATCATCCGAGGAATCTGAGGCAGTCAATTTCGGGCGCGAGCCGGAAGTTCCCCGCTACGCTTGAGGAGTTTAGATCAGGCCAGGCTCGAAGCGACGTGCGGGGGCGCCTCCCCGCCTGGTTCGTACTCACCCTTGCCGAGAACGGCGAATGTGAAAGCGAACAGGAGGATCAACAAAAGGATCAGGACCCCGAACGCCACCCGTTCCCGCACCTCGTCTCCTCTCTCGAATACGAACAGTCGCGCCATTCTAACCCAATCCGGGAGGCCCGTCCCGCCAGCTCGTGCGTGTTTACTGCCGCGCAGTGTGTCTGGATGCCCCATGGCCTCATGGAGAATAGCCGGGGTTGGGGATAACCGAAAAATTGGCGAGCTACGGATGTGATATTTGCCGGACCCCGCGATCCCTTGGAGAATTGCGAGGGGTCCAATGCTCCACAATATTTTGTGCTGTGTGGTACATAAGGCTCGTCAGTACGGGATTATGCTGCGGTCGTTACGTGGCACGCTGGCGCTGCGTGAAGGTGCAGGACGGCTACCTGCCCTACTTCTAGACCGGGGATCGCCAACCAGGAAATCGTCCAACATAAGGCAGACGGGGGTCCGGAGGAGAAGATCCGCGGCAGCAAGTGGCTGTGGAGCGCTGCTGCCTTCGATAACTTTATGTGCATCGGTCCGATCGCCTACTTCATCTTC
>DASSJP010000708.1:0-2596 GCA_035691165.1 Rubrobacter sp. | reverse complement strand
TGAAGGCGCGAGTTCACTGGCGGTTGGCGTCCGGAAAACCGCTCTAAAGCATCCCTTTTCGGTGGAGGTAGTACAGCATTCCTCCGCCGACTAGCGCACACAGCGCCATTATGGCGTAGAAGCCGTAGTGCCACTGCGTCTCGGGCATGAAGATGAAGTTCATGCCGTAAATCCCCGTGATGAACGTCAGCGGCAGGAAAATGAGGGAGATCGCCGTGAGCCGCTGCATGCTCTGATTTATGCGCTGGGTCTGCTGGGTGGTGTAGATGTCGAGCGAGCCCGCCAGGTAGTCACGCATGGTGTCGATCATGTCTATAACCCTGAGGAGGTGGTCGCGCACGTCGTCGTAGTAAGCCCTGCTCTCCTCTGGTATGAGCCGGGTCGTTGGCCTCATCAAGACGCCAACGACGTCTCTCAGGGGCACGGCCAGGCGCCTCAGGGCGGTCAACTCGTGCTTGAGGTGGAAGAAGGTGTCGAGTACCTCGTCCGAGGCGTCTTCGCCCTCGCTGAGCAGGTCGTCCTCGATGCCGTCCACCATCGCCGAGAGGCGGTTCATGATCGGGAGGTATTCATCGACAACGGCGTCGAAGACGGTGTGGGCGACGTTGGCCGGGGAGGAGGCGACGAACTCGTCCCCCACGAGCATCCTCCGCCTTACCCTGTCCAGCTCCCTCAAGGGACGCGGGTGGACGCAGACCACGTAGTTCTCCCCGACGTACATGTCCACCTCGACCGTCTGGACCCTGCGGGTCTTCTCGGAGAGGTGGAAAGAGAAGAGCGCGACGAAGAGGTAGTCGTCGTAGACGTCGACTTTGGGCAGGTGGTTTCTGGTGAAGCAGTCCTCGATCGTCAGCTCGTCGAACCCGAAGACGTCGCGCAGGAGCCGGCCGTATGGCCCGCTCTGTCCGCCCTGCAGGCTGTAGATGTCGCACCAGACGAGCGAACCCTTGTCCGCGAGGAAGTCGGGAAGCTCCACAAGATCCACGTTCTCGCGCAGCGCGCCGGATGCGTCGAGGACCATGAGGTCGACGTTCTCCGGCAGGTTTCTGGTCGTGGCATGCTGCATGAGACGGATTATACAGCGGATGCCGGGCCCAGCCGCGTGCGCGAAGCGTAGTAGACTGGCCCCGTTTACTGGAGATCTGGAAGGGGTCTGATGGTACTTATGCGAGCGGTGGTCGTAGATCCTGAAGCCGTCGGCAGGCTCTCACTGGCCGAGGCTGAGACGCCAGACCCTGCACCCTCGGAGGCACTGGTGCGTGTCGCAGCCGTCTCTCTGAACCGCGGCGAGGTACGCCGCGCCGAGATGAACGAGCCTGGCTTCCGTCCCGGCTGGGACCTGGCCGGAACGATCGAGCGCCCCGCTGCTGACGGCTCAGGTCCGGAAGTAGGCACCAGGGTCGTGGGGTTCCTGCCTTCAGGGGGATGGGCCGAGCTCGCCGCGGTCCCGACGAACGCGCTGGCCGGGCTGCCCGAGAGCGTCTCCTTCGAGGAGGCGGCCACGCTCCCCGTTGCCGGCCTCACCGCCATGTACGCGCTGGAGAAGGGCGGCGGGCTCGTTGGGAAGAACGTCCTTGTCACGGGCGCTTCTGGTGGCGCCGGCCTCTTCGCTCTGCAACTGGCCAGGACGTCCGGGGCGCGTGTGGTAGCCCTCGTTCGACGGGCTGAGCACGTGGAGATGGTCAGCGAAGCAGGCGCGCACGAGGTCGTTGTGGACGAGGGCGGCGACGCGGCGCGGGAGAAGGGACCTTACCACCTGATCCTGGAGTCCGTAGGCGGGGAGGTGCTCGGGAACGCCCTCTCGATGCTGGCGCCTGAGGGAACCTGCGTCTCATTCGGTGTCTCAGGTAGTGTGGAGGTCAATTTCGATGCGCGATCCTTCTACCTGACCGGAGGGGCGAAGCTCTACGGGTTCATCCTCTTCCACGAGGTCATCGCCAACCCTGCCTCCGAAGGACTTGCGCGGCTCGTGAGGCTGGTCGAAGAAGGTGTCCTGAGACCTCGCGTCGAAGTCGAGGCGCCGTGGACCGAGGTGGGGGAGGTCGCCGCCCGACTCATCGACAGAGGTTACACGGGGAAGGCGGTGCTCCGGGTCGGACGATCCTAGTCGAAGTCTGCCGGCTGGTCCGGGTCTCGTTGCTGCTCGAAGAAGCGTTTGATCTGGGCTAGGGTGACGCGGGAGGTCGAGAGGTCGGGCAACTCGTTCTCGCCGAAGAACCGAACTCCGTCGGTGTCTACGTCGGATGACGGAGTGTCGTCCAGGATCTCGCACAGATATACGAGCTTGTATACGTGGTAGAAGATAGGCGGGTGACCCCGCCTGTCGCGGTCGTAGGCCGCGAGCAGCCTGAGTGGGCGAACGCGGTAGCCTGACTCCTCCAGGGTCTCGCGGGCCGCGGTTTCGGACGGGGATTCGCCCACGTCGGCCCAGCCTCCGGGCACTGACCAACCTCCGTCGTCCGGCTCCTTGACGAGCAGGATACGCCCTTCCCGGAACACGGCAGCCCGTACGTCCACTTTCGGTGTTGCCGGACCCGTTTCGAGCGCGAGCAGATCGGTTGCTTCCGCCAGGGTCCCTGTGGAATGGGCCGCGAGC
>DASSJP010000707.1:0-4174 GCA_035691165.1 Rubrobacter sp. | reverse complement strand
TAGCTCGTCGCCGAAGTGTCCTTCGAGGTCGTGGACGTTCTGGAGCAGCCCCTCGCGCTCGATGATGTTGATGTTCTCGATCGCGACCGCGCTCGAGACCGGATGCCCCCCGAATGTCGAGCCGTGCATGAACATCGAGGCGCGGCTCCTCAAGGTGCTGCTTATCTTCTCGTTCACCACGACCCCACCCATCGGCAGGTAGCCTGACGTTACGCCCTTGGCGAAGCTCGTCATATCGGGGACCACGTCGAAGCGCTCGATGCCGAACCACTCGCCGAGGCGTCCAAAGGCACAGATCACCGCGTCCGAGACCAGCAGGACACCGTGACGGTCGCAGATCTCACGTACCCGCTTCCAGTAGTCCGGTGGCGGCACGAGGCACCCGCCGGCGTTCTGCACGGGCTCCAGGATCACCGCCGCAACCGTTTCCGGCGGCCCGAACTCGATGGCCTCCTCGATGGCATCCGCAGCCCCCTCGGGGTCCTGCTGCGTATTGGGTACGTGGTAGAAGCCCTGCAGCAACGGCTCGAAGGGAGCCTTGAATGTCGGCAACCCCGTCACGGAGAGAGCGCCCATCGTGGTGCCGTGATAGGCGATCTTGCGCGATATCACCTTGTACCGTTCAGCCTCGCCGTTTGCTTTGTGATACTGGCGCGCCAGCTTGATGACCGTCTCGACGGCCTCAGATCCAGAAGACACGAAGAAGGTGGATGAGAGATCCCCCGGCGCTATCTCGGAGATCCTGGCCGCAAGCTCCAGCGACCTTGGATGGTGCATGCTCCAGTTGGGGAAGAACCCAAGCTCCTTCATCTGCCTGGCGGCGACCTCAGCCAGCTCGCTCCTCCCATGCCCGACCTGCGTGGTGAAAAGCCCCGCTAGCCCGTCTATGTAAGAGTTGCCCTTGTCGTCCGTGACGTAGCACCCCTCACCAGACACGATGACCGGCAGCTTCGACCAGTCCTCGGAGTACGGCGTGAAGTGGAGCATCAGATTCTCTACACCCTGGAGCGGCGTGTTGTCACCGTGCTCCCCAAGACCCCTCATCACGTCCATGTTGATACCTCCTCCAGCGGAGCCATCCAGGCTCCTTACTTTGCACGAATGCTACACAGTTACTGTAATGCGGTCAAGATCCTACGGTGGAATTGGATACGCATTTGCACCGTAACGTCCATTGTAGCGGGTGTAGTCTACATAGCGGGGCGAAGACATTGGAGAGAGCACGAAAAAGGGCCGGGGTTAGAATCCCCGGCCCTCGATATTACGTTCGTATCGCTTCTGTTACGAGGCCCTGAGCTTGCTGTCGAAACGCTCGATCAGGCTCTGGCGGTTCTTGTTCTTCCGCTCGTAGGCCTTGAGCTGACGGATCTGCTCGTCGGTGAGGGCGTCGAGCTGCTTGGAGATCTCCTCGACGTTCTTCTCGTCGTAGCCGGCGATCGGGAAGGTGGCCGTCGCCAGAGTCTCCTCCGCGCCCTTGGTGGCCGTATCAACGAGCCGCATCCCCTGCTTCTGGAAGGGGAACGTTGCGTTGTTGGTCGGGAACGGGAAGCCTACCGTGGGTAGATGCCCCCACTGCTCGAAGAACGAGCGGTAGACGTCAGCCTGCTCCTCGGCCTTCCCGAAGAGAGCCTGCGCCACGTCCTGGGAAAGCTCGGTCTGCTTCCGCAACCCGTCTATCCAGGTCTCGACTGTACGCTGGGCGAGCTGCGTGTTGAGCTCCTGCGCCTTCACGGTATAGTCAGTGAAGATCCGGGCGGACTCCTGTGAGGTCCTGACCATAGTCTGCGTGGTCTCACCCATCTTGTCGAAAGTCTTCGTAGTGTGCGTCACTGTAATTCCTCCATATCGTAGCTGTACATCATCCTTCTGCATCTATATGTACCCAGCACATATAGGACTAAACATCTGAGGCCAGGTTTTTTTCGGGTTGGATCTCGCCGCTGTCTCCGGCCCAGCTGTGACTTATCGAGAGCGAACGTCCAGGAGTCGGTTACATGACGATACTTCTATTACCCAGGAGTACTCACTCGCCCGCCGAGGAAGCTAAGGAGGGCGAACGGCAACAAGATGGAAAACACCCTCACCCAATTGACATCAGACCCAGGTCCTTCTAACACGAAGTGCCTCTTCGCTGTGCGGGGTCGCTCCGGTTCCTGCGTCGCTCTTATTGGCTAATCTCTCTCAGGCATCGAAGCGATCGCAGACGAAGTCGCGGGAGGGTTCGTAGTCACGGCCGTCCACCTCCCCCATCCGAGGGCCGTAGAGGTGCACGCTGATCGCGGTCTCGGCGCCGGGGTTCCCCACGCGGTGGATACCCTCATCACGCGGCAGAACGGTAGATACTCCATCCTCCCTGCTCCACGATACCTGCCATACCTTCTTCAAGCGGGCGTAGTCAAGCCGCGAACCGTCGTCGAGACGCTCGTAGCGCTCTTCGAGGACCGATCCCACGGCGCAGCAATAGGCTCCCCAGGTGGTGTGGTCATGGATCCGGGTCCCGGTTCCAGGAGGCCAGACGAAGATCTGTAGCGAGCAGGCGCTATCCGGGACATCGTATATTGAGGTCGCATACCAAGCCTCGGCACCACTTGCCTCCTCGAGAAAGGGGAGGATGCGCAGCTTCAGGAAGACAGGATTCCTTGCCAGGCGCGAAAGCAGAGGGGCTGCTTCCCGAAGGGCCAGTTCCGGTGTGAGATCAGACAGCCTACGCAACTCGCCCGTGTCCGGCGCAGAAGGTAATGTGGTCGTCATCACTCACCGTCCTCGTAATGTTATTTACGAAAACATGCTCGCACCTGACGGCCCGTCAATGTATCACGCAAATTGCGTATTTTTGTATTGGATGTTATTAAGGCACTCTAATTCCGGCCTCCGCCTTCCCTACGAATTCCCTTCTAATCCGCACATATCGCTTAGAACTGCTCGAAGGCCCTCTGGAAGAAGTCTGCCAGGCGCGGGTAGAGGACCTTCAGGTTCTTCGGGCGGGCGATGCCGTGGCCCTCGTCCTCGAAAGTGAGGAGTTCGTAGGTGATGTTCTCACGTTGCAGGGCCTGCATGACCGCGTAGACGTTGTCCGGGGTGACGTTCGGGTCCTTCAAGCCCTGGATGATGAGGAGGTCTCCCCTGATGTTCTGTACGAAGTTGATCGGAGACCGATCACGGTAGCGATCCGGGACCTCTTCGGGTGAGCCGCCCATCATCTCCTCGCTGTAGGGCCTGAGGTCGGGGCGCGTGGCGTAGTAGTCAACCACGAGGTCGGTCATCCCGCAGATGGGTGCGGAAGCTGCGACGATATCGTAATGCGTGATCGCCCACCACGCAGAGTACCCTCCGTATGAGGTGCCCGTGACACCGACGCGTCCAGGCTGTGCCACGCCGGCCTGAAGGAGAGCCTCGATCCCACTCCTTATGTCTTCCTGCTCCCGACCGCCCCAGCCGTCCTCCTTAATCGACTCCTGGAAGGAGAGCCCGAACCCTGTGCTGCCCCTGTAGTTCGGCGCGAGCACGTTGAAGCCGCGCGAGAGAAGGTACTGGATCTCGGCGTTGAACCTGTCCTCGGCGTGGCTTGTCGGGCCGCCGTGGATCAGGACGATCGTCCCTAGTCTCTCGCCCGGAGTCCTGTAGAGCCAGCCCTGTACTTCCATGCCGTCCACAGACCGCCACCGGAAGTCCTCCGCAGCGACGAGCCGCTCTGCACCTACGGGCGAAAGCTCCGGCAGGCCCGTGACGCTGGCCGGCTCTCCGTGTTCCGCGCCGTAGCTGACCAGGTCAACGGGATGACGGGCGTCGTAGTACGTGCAGGTCCAGAAGTCGTTATCTGTGGGGGCCAGCGGCACGAGGTTACCCGGGATCTGCTGTAGCGAGGTCTCCTTGCCGCTCTCGATGTCGAGCAGCGAGGCTTTCATCCCTGCTTGCTCGACATCGACTACAACAATCGGGCCGCCGTTCGGTGGCGCGAAGGCGTCCTCGATGTTGCGGGTGGGATCGTCTACGAGCCACCGAACGGATTCTTCGTCGAGGGTCCACACGCCGAGCTTGCGGTAGGTCCCGGCTTCAGCGACGAAGAGGACCCTGCGTCCGTCCGGGAACCAGGATGCCGAGACTTTCGCCCGAGGGCCGAAGTTCAGGATCTCGCGGTCTTCCAGACCATCTATATCCACCAGCCAGACTTGCT
>DASSJP010000706.1:0-3002 GCA_035691165.1 Rubrobacter sp. | reverse complement strand
AGGAGACTGCCCTGTCCGAAGTTGGCGAGCGGAGGCGCCTCGAGCTGGAGTGCTCGTGCGGGAGGAGCTGGCGGGTCACGTCGAGCCTGGACGGGCGCATACTTGACCGCTTCGTTACGCATGGAGGCCCTCGGGTCGGGGGATCGTACCCGGCGGCATGAGTAAGAAGGTTACCGGCATCAGGTATCTAGTGAACCGGGGATTGGGACGATACGTCCTCGCACACGGCTCACGTCCGAACAGAGCCCTTACCTGACGACTGACACCTTTAGTCTGAAACCTACCAAGAGAGGGGAAACGAAATGATGGAGGCACAGGACGTTCTCACACAGTATCTGGGCAGGGTTCGCGGTGGCAGGCTGCTCGACGCCGATGAGGAGAAGGATCTCGCCAGGCGCGCCCGCGAGGGAGACACGAGGGCCCGTCAGAAGCTCATCGAGTCCAATTTGCGGCTAGTGATCTCCATCGCCAAGAAATACAGGGGGCGCGGCGTGCTCTTCGAGGACCTCATCCAGGAGGGGAACGCAGGACTGATCCGGGCCGTCGAGAAGTTCGACCCCGAGATGGGCAACCGCTTCTCGACATACGCGACGTGGTGGATCAGGCAGGCCGTGACCCGCGCCGTCGCCGACCATGCCCGCACCGTCCGGCTGCCGGCGCACGTCGTTGACGCCATCTACCGTTTGCGCCGCGCCGAGAACGCATTGAGTCTGGAGCTCGGCCGCGATGCGACCGAGGAGGAACTCGTCGAGAGTCTGGGCGTCAAGCCGGAAGAGGCCAGGCGCCTGCGCGAGGTCAGCCAGCCTATCTCCAGCATCAACGCAAGGATCAACACCGACGAAGGCTCCGAGATGGGCGAGCTGCTCCCTGACGAGCACTCGGGCGAGGACTACACCCGCGTCGAGGTCGGCCAGTGGGAGATGGCGCTCGTCGAGGCCGTGAGGTCCTTGCCCGAGCGCGAGGCCAGGATCATCGAGATGCGCCACGGTCTCGACGGCAGCGATACCCGCACACTGCGCGAGGTTTCGGAGGAGCTCGGCATCTCCCAGGAGAGGGCCAGGCAGGTCGAGATCAAAGCCCTCAGAACCATCCGCACGGGCCGCTACGCGAGCACCCTTCGCCGCGCCCTCTCGGAGGCCGTGTAGAACCTCGCCAAATGGGCTAACCTGCTCCCTGGAAGCGCAACGGAGAAGGGAGCCCATGGGGACCACGGAGCGGACGCGGCAACTGTTCGAGGAGTTGGGCGGGACCGTCACAGACGGTTTCCCGGCCATACACTCACCTGTATTTCACACGGAGGCGGGAACCCCGTACTTGAAGAGACCTGGGGTCGTCGTGCTTGCCAGGCCCCAGACCAACGTGGCTGGGCTCGGTGGTTTCCTGGAGGGCTTCGATCCCGCCCTCCGCTTCCCCGAGTACGTGGACGACCCTACCGAGCTGCCTGATTCCACCCAACTCTGCAAGACGGCCGGCCAGACGTGCTACATGTCATTCGGACCCCGGCGGACCACCAACGAGAACGCCGCCGCCTACATCGGGCGCCTGACCTCGGCGGGGCACGGCTCCGTACTCGAACACGCGAGCTTCAGCTTCCTGCTCTACGGCATCAGCCGCAGCGTCACACACGAGCTGGTGCGGCACAGGGCAGGCGCCGGTTTTTCGCAGGTGAGCCAGCGTTACGTTTCCGGAGCCGTGCTCAGGTTCGTCGAACGCCCCGAGTATGAGGAGGACGAGGAGTTGCACAGGCTCTTCGAGGAACGGGCCGATATGGCCGCCGCCGGATATGAGGCGATGGCCGAACGCCTGCTGGATCGCCAGGAGGGCGGGGCGAGTATGCTCACCGCAGATTACAGGACCGACGCTAGAAAAAAGGTGCAGCAGACCGCGCGTTCCCTTCTGCCGAACGAGACCGAGGCCCCGATGGTCTTCACAGGTAACGTGCGCGCTCTGAGGCACATCATCGAGATGCGGGCCGACGCGCACGCTGAGAGTGAGATCCGCAACCTCGCACTTCGCCTCTTCCTTTGTCTGCGTACCGTTGACCCTATCCTCTTCGGAGACTACGAGCTGGGAGAGCTCTCTGACGGTACCTACACCGTATCGACCGAACACCGCAAGGCCTAGGATGGACAAGAACTACGAGGAACTGGTCGCCGAGGCAAAGGCCGGGACCGATCAGGCAGGTGTAGAGACGGTACACGAAGCGCTGAGATCCGGTGAGGACATTACCATCGTGGATGTGCGCGAGACAGACGAGTATGAAACAGAGCACATACCGCAGGCGAAGCTCATACCGGGCTGGTTGTTGGAGGTTCAGGGGGCCGAGCAACTACCCGACAAGGACTCACGTATCGTCACACACTGCGGAGCCGGAAGTCGGGGCTCTCTCGCCGCGAAGAGCCTCGTGGATATGGGCTAAACCGACGGGGCCAACCTGGAGGCCGGCTTGAACGCCTGGAAAGGCTACGAGATCGAGTAAAGTCGGCCTAGCCTGACTCGCCTCGGACGGCCCGGGAGAGTTGCCCCTCTGCCGCCTCGACCTCCTCGTTCTCGATCCTGCGGAACAACGGTTTCGCCCCGGTGACGCGGTAACCCTCCGGCAACTTCTCGAAGTCCGAGACACGGGCGATGGGACCGTCGAAGAAAGTGCCCAGCCGCCCGACAGCTTCGGGGACGTACGGGGCTGCGTGGTAGGCGAGGGAGCCGAGCAGGACGGAGCAGACGTACAGCGTGACGAGGGTCTGCTCAGTGTCCTCCCTGCGGGTTTTCCAGGGGGCCGACGCGTCGAAGAACTGGTTGGCGCGCCTGCCCATCGCCAGGAGTTCTCCGAGCGCCTCTCGGGGCCTCGGGGCCAGCATCCTGGATTCGTAGCGTGACTCGAGCTCCCTGAAGTCCTCGAGGACCGCGATGGCGTCTTCGGGCATCTCCCCGGGACGAGGGAGTTCGCCTTCGAAGTACCTCTCGGTAAAAGAGAGGACGCGATTAACGTAGTTGCCGAGGTT
>DASSJP010000705.1:0-3243 GCA_035691165.1 Rubrobacter sp. | reverse complement strand
TTGTCGAGCAGGCGCAACACGACCTTCTCACCGAAGGTCGTGGGCAGGGTTGCCACCCTCAGGTCCATCTTCCTGTCGTCCAGCTTGACGGAGAAACGCCCGTCCTGAGGCAGACGCCTTTCGGCGATGTCGAGGCTGGCGAGGACCTTCAGGCGCGCTATGACCCCGCTCTGCAGCCTCGGGGGTACACTCATTATCTCTCGGAGCACCCCGTCTACCCTGAAGCGCACGGCCAGATCACCGCCGCGGGGTTCGAGGTGGACGTCGGACGCGCCATCACCGGCCGCCCGACGCAGGATCGAGCCAACCAGCCTGACAGTAGGGGCTCCCGAGGCAATCCGATCCTCTCTTATCTCTACGTCCTCGCGACGTTGCGGAGGTGATTCGGCGGCCTCCTCAAGTAGCTCAGCGACCTCATCACCCGTGCCGAACAGTTCGTCAGAGACCCGCCGCAGGTCACTCTCGACCACGACCACGGGACATATGGGGTAGCCGGAGAGCAGGCTCAGGTCCTCCAGCGCGTAGAGGTTGGTGGGGTCTCTCATTGCGACGACGAGCCGCCCGTCCTCCACGCGAAGCGGCAGCATCCCGTACCGCCGCAAAACCTTCCTGTCCACGAGACCGGCCGCCTCACGGTCAACGTCGCTTACGGCCAGTTCTGTGAATTCGAGGCGCAGCCTGCGGGCAAGGGCCTTCGCGAGGTCCACTTCGCCAACGTAGCCGAGGGAGAGGAGTATCCGTCCAAGTTCCTGCGGGGGCTGCCTTCCGCGCCGATACGCTTCCTCCAGCTGCTGAGGGGTGATCACCCCCTCAGAAACGAGAATCTCCCCGATCTCTCGTGGGGCGTCCTGAACCGACGCCCTCTTACGCGGGCGCAGCAAGGGCTTCTTCCACCTCGTCCGTCGGGTCTTGGATGTGAACTTGCGCATCCTGACTCATGCCGCAACCGACCTTGCCCCGACAAACTCCACCAACCGTATCTTCGCGCCCAGTTCCATCCCTGATCCCGACGAGCACCACCGACACTAGGGTTATCGGCGTACCGGTCCGAAACTTGAGCGCCCGCCTCCGGCTCGCCTAGCGCCCCGCCTCCTTCTTCGCCCGGAGGAAATCGTTGTAGTTGTTGGTGAAGAAATGCGACTGACCATCTGCCTTGAGTACGTAGTAAAGGTAGTTAGTATCCTTCGGGTTCATCGCGGCCTGGAGGGATTCGAGGCTCGGGCTGCAAATCGGTCCTGGCGGAAGGCCCTTATTCTCGTAGGTATTGTAAGGCGAGTCTATTCTCAAGTCGGCGAGCGAAAGGTTCTCCTTCGGCCTCTTCAGCGCGTACTGGATCGCGGCGTCGATCTGGAGCGGCGTGTCCCGGTGCAGGCGGTTGTAGATCACCGACGCTATGATCGGCTTCTCTGCTGGGGTGGCCGCCTCCTTCTCGATGAGAGAGGCCACGATCACCAGCTGATACTCCGCGAGGTGGAGACGTTTCTGTGCTTCGACAATGTCAAGATCCTGGGTCTCGAGTAGATACTGTCCGAGGAGCCGGTCAACCACCTGCCTGGCGGTAACGCCCTTCTCGAACTCGTATTTGGCAGGGAAAAGGTACCCTTCGGTGGTCTTGATGCCAGGATGGTCGAGGAAGGCGTACCCGTAGTCGGTCCTCCGCGCGGCCTCCTCGAACTTGGCGGCGGAAACTCCGCTGTCCGCGGCAACGGCCCTGGCTGTCCCCTGGATGGTAAGTCCCTCCGGTATGGTGATCGCGATCATCGGCGCAGCCTCGCCGGCGGTCAGTTTCTTGAGTATTTTCTCGCTGTCCTGGCCGGGCTCGAAGGTATACCGTCCTGTCTTGATCTCGGTTCCGTACCCTTCATATTTGGCCTGCAACTTGAAGACGAAGGCGCTTTTTATGACGCCTGCGCGTTCCAACTTGGTGGCGACGTTTGAGAGCGTGTCGCCCTTGACGACTTCGACCCTGGCCGGTTCGTCCGGTGCCTGCCCGTTCTCACCGCCCGTGGACGCGGTGTATATAAGGTAGACGGCCCCCAGAACGGCGAGCAGTAGGAGGACGCCGAGGACAGTCGGCCCCGCATTCGAGCGCTTCTTGCGGCGAGACCCTCGCGGTTCTGAAATCTGGAGGGCGTCGAGCCTTGCCTCGAGCTCCTCACGGTCTCGTCGTTTGCTCTTGTCGTAGCGTCTCAAAGGTTGCCCCTCGTCTCCAGGTACTCCTGCAGCATCCGGGCAGCCGCCAGGTGATCCACCCTCACAGTCCCCTTCTTTTTGCCGCGGGTCCCCCTGCTGTCGGCGACGGCCAGACGGGTTGTGAGCCGCTCGTCCCACTCCACGAACCGCACACCGGAGAACTCTCGTTTCAAGGCGTCTAGTGTATCCAAAACTTTGCGGGCCTGGTAGCCGACCTCCCCACCGAGCGTCCTCGGCACCCCGACGACGACCTCGGAGATGCCTTCTTCGTCAACGAGCCGGCGCAGGTAACCTGAAAGCTCCCCGCTCGGTACCACGTCCAGAGGTCTCGCGATGACGCCTCCGGGGTCCGAGACGGCGACGCCGGTGCGTACTTCTCCGAGGTCGAGTGCGGCGATACGCCCGCGCGCGGGATCGGGTGGCGGCAGAATCTACACCGAGCCGGCGAGACGCTGGTCGAGGATCTCGCGTACCTTCGCGAGCGCGTCGGGGATGGCATCGAGGTTGCCGCCGCCGGCCTGGGCCATGGTCGCCCCACCGCCACCGCCTCCCCCGAGTACGCTGGAGACCTCACGCACTATCTCCCCTGCCTCGACCCTCTGCGAGACCTCCGGATGGAGGTTCGCGACGAGGACGGCTTTGCCGTCGAGATCCGCCGCGAGCACCACGACGGAAGGACCTCCGAGGCGGTTCTTCACGTCGTCGGAGATCTGACGCAGACCCCTGACGTCTGCCGCAACGACCTGGCCCGTCACAACCCTCGTACCATTCACCTGCTGGGCGCCTTCGATCAGGTCGCCCACCTCCTCGAGGCCCTGCTTGAGGGCCTGCTCCCTGGCCGCTTCGCGAGATGTTTGCACCTCTTCGCGCAACCGCCCGACAGCCTCGGGGAGATCGTCGATCTCGACCTTCAGGGTGGCAGCGACCTCCTCCGCTTTCTCTGTCGCGCCGGTGAGGTAGTAGAGCGCTTCACGGCCCGTTATGACCTCGATTCGATAGAGGTCGGCACCATGTTTCCTGTTGGAGAGTATCTTGAAAGCTCCGATCTCC
>DASSJP010000704.1:0-5589 GCA_035691165.1 Rubrobacter sp. | reverse complement strand
GTGCCTCCGACCAGTAGCTCCGAGGCGTGGGCCAGGGAGGCTTCATCGATGCGTCCTGAGAGCATCCTGGCGAGCTCGCGGCGGCGCTCCTCACCCTCGATACGCTCTATGCGCGTGATCGTACGTCCCCCCGACTCCTCTTTCTCGACGACGACGTGCGTACCTGCTTCCGAGGCTATCTGCGGAAGGTGCGTGATGGTCAGGACCTGGTTGCGTTCGCCAAGCTCTCTCAGCTTCGCCCCGACCGCCGTGGCCGTCTCCCCGCCAATACCGGCGTCCACCTCGTCGAAGACGTACGTCGCACCAGGCTCCACGCGCTCCTGCGCGAGCCTGATGGCGAGCATGATCCTGGATAGCTCCCCTCCCGAGGCGTAGCGCCTGACGGGCAGCTCCGGCTCGCCAGGGTTTGGCCGGATCACGAACTCCACCCTCTCCACGCCAGAAGGACCTGCTTCGACAGGCACGAGCTCGGCCCGGAAGGTCGTCTTGGCAAGGTTGAGGTCCCCGAGGTTCTCCTGCACCTTGCCTGATAGCATCTGTGCGGCAGCCTCCCTGCCTGCGGTCACCGTGGTCGCTAGCTCGCCGAGACGCCGCTCTCCTTGCGCGAGCCTCGCTTCGAGCTCCGCGGTCTCCTCATCCAGGTTCTCGAGACGAGAGAGGCGAGCGCGGGATTCTTCCAGGTAACCCTCGACGTCCCCGTACTTCCGCTCCAGGGCCCGCATTGCTGCGAGCCGGTCCTCGACCGCTTCCAGACGGTTCGGGTCCGCCTCCAGCTCGTCCACGTAAGATCTGAGCTCGTAGAGCGCGTCCTCGAGCTCCGCGGAGAGCCCTTCCAGGCGCTCCAGTAGTCCTCTCAGGCTGTCGTCGTACCCTGAGGCCGTCCCCAGCTCGGAGGCGGCATTCGCGAGGGATTCCATGGCCCCAGAGCCTTCTTCCGACGAGAGGGCGGAAGTCGCGGCGGCCGTGGCCCTGAGGAGATCCGTCACGTTCCTGAGTCGGTCGCGTTCGCGGGCGAGGTCGGAGAGTTCCTGCGGGTCGTAGTTGGCGGACTCGAGTTCAGAGACCTGGTAGCGGAGGAAGTCCATCTCCCGCAGCCGCGCTTCGGAGGAGGCCCTTATCTCCTGAAGCTCCCGACGGTCTCTCTCCACGGCACGCCAGAGAGATGAGTGTTCCTCCTTCGCCGTCGATGCGGCATCGTCCAGGAAATCGTCGAGGATGGCCAGTTGCTCGGCTGGCTCGGTGAGGCGGGTTTGCTCGCGCTGGCTGTGATAGGAGACGAGCCTTTCCCCCAGAGAAGCCAGCGCCCTGACGGGAACCGAGACGCCGCCGACGTAGCACCGGGAGCGGCCTTCACCGGTCACAGTCCTACGCAGGAGGAGGCCGTCCTCCTCTTCCACCTCATCGGCGAGGTCGCCGAGCGCATCGGTGAGGATCTGGGAGCCTGTCTCCGGCGGCAGGAAGAAGGTGCCTTCGACGGTAGCCTTGCTGGCCCCGGCGCGGACCGACTCGGAGCGGGCGCGGCCGCCGAGGAGCAGTTGGAGGGCTGTCGCAAGAAGCGTCTTGCCTGCCCCTGTCTCGCCGGTGATCGCGTTCAGTCCAGGAGAAAGCTCCAGGGTTGCCGCTTCGATCAGGGCCACGTTCTCGACGGAGAGCTCCGTGAGCACTACAGGAAGGTCCTCCGAACCGCTCGCCACCAACTCCAGTCTTCAGTGCGGCCTATTTTAACGCTTTCGCGGGAGAGCCTGATCTCGACCCTCCCGTCGGCGGGGATCTCGCGCGGCTCTGCTCCGTCCAGCGAGAGCAACGCTTCCCGCTCGACGAGCTGCAGTTCTGCGACCTGATCCTCTCCAAGCACCAGCGGCCTGCTGACGAGCGCGTGTGGCGCTATGGGGACGAGCACGTAGCAACCTGCGTCCCCCGAGATGATGGGACCTCCCGCCGATAGCGCATAGGCCGTCGAGCCGAGAGGGGTAGCCGCTATGAAGCCGTCGCACCTGAACGCGAACAACTCCTCCCCACCGATAGAGACGTCGACGGAGATGAGCTGGTGAGGCCTCTTCTTGATGAGCACGGCGTCGTTGGCGGCGAGGCTAGGCTCCTGATCCCCGACCCGCACTTCCAACATCCTGTATTCCTGTACTTCCAGCCCATCGCCGAGTACTTTTCCGACCCCGGCCTCCAGCTCTCCGGGCAGCATCCCCGACATGAAACCGACCTTGCCAAGGTTCACCCCGAGGAGCACCCGACCAGGGTACATCCTGGACGCCCTGAGCATCGTCCCGTCGCCGCCGAGCACGAACACGAGGTCTATGTCCGCGGCCCCGTCGGGCTGATCGTCGCTCCGGATCTCCGTTATCTCGATCTCGTTCTTCTGCAGGGCGGCGACCAGCCGGTCTACGTACCCGTCGCTCACCCTGGGGTTCGCGACGATGGCGACCCGGCTGATCCCCGAAGCGTCCATCGCGTCAGCCACCTCCGACCACCGCCCTGATGCGCGTCTCGTCCAGGGTGGACTCTTCTCCCCTGAGCAGGTGGATCGGGTACTCCACGTTCCCTGACTTCCGTCCCGCGACCGCCCCGCGTGTGACTCCGACGGCGCCGAAACCAAGTGATCCGAAGAACCTCGCGACGCGCAGGATGACGGCGGCGTGAACTTCGCGGTCGCGTACGAGGCCCCCGCGCCCGACCGATTCGGGACCCGCCTCGAACTGCGGCTTGACGAGCAATATCGCCTCCCGCAGCGACGGCGTGGTCGAGATGAGCCTTTCGAGAGCAACCGTGAGCGAGATGAAAGAGAGGTCGGCCACCAGTAGATCTGGGGCGAACGGCAGATCCCCGCCCGTCAATCGCCGCACGTTGGTCCTCTCCATGACGCTTACGCGTGGATCGTTGCGCAGCGACCAGTCGAGCTGGCCGTAGCCCACGTCGACCGAGATCACCCTCTCAGCCCCCCGTTGCAGGAGCACGTCGGTGAAACCGCCCGTTGACGCGCCAGCGTCGAGGCAGGAACGTCCCTCCACACCTACGGCTAACTCGTCGAGAGCGCCGTCGAGTTTCTCACCGGCTCGCGACACGAAGCGGTCCGCCTTTTCGACGGACAGAAGCTCGTCGGATGCGATACGCGAGCCTGCCTTGGTCACGACCCTGTCACCGACACGCACGCTGCCCGAGAGGATCAAACCCTGCGCCCTGCTCCTGCTCTCGGCGAAGCCCCGCTCGACGAGCAGGGCATCTAATCTCTTGGGACTCCCTTTCGGGCTACTTTTCATGTTAGCCGGCTAGCTCTCCCGATGGCGTACGAAGTACGCGAGCTCTTGCAGGCCCGAGGTGTCTCCATCGACCCTGGAGAGCGCCGCGAGAGCCCTCTTCGCGGCACCGTCCGCCTCCTGCCTGGCACCGTCGAGGCCGAAGACGCCAACGAAGGTAGCCTTGCCCTGTTCGGCGTCGGAGCCGGCGCTCTTGCCAAGTTCCTCGCTGGTCGAGGTGGCGTTGAGCACGTCATCGACGATCTGGAAGCAGAGGCCCAGTTCCGAGGCATACTCGGAGACGGCAGCCTGCTCGTCGTCTGTGGCGCCTGCCAGTATTGCCCCGATACGGGCGGACGATTTGATCAGGGCCCCCGTCTTGTACTTGTGGATCATGTACAGGGTCTCGGGATCGGTCACCTCGCCACGGCCCGTCTCGTCCATATCCAGGACCTGCCCCCCGACCATCCCGTTGACCCCCGTGGAGTCGGCGAGATCGCGCACGACCTCGAGTACCTGCTCGCAGCTTCCTTTCTGGTGTACGGTGATGAGGGTGAGGGCCTCGCCGAAGAAGGCGTCGCCCGCGAGTATGGCCATCGCTTCCCCGAATTTCTTGTGGGCTGTCGGCCTGCCTCTCCGGTAGTCATCGTCGTCCATAGCGGGGAGGTCGTCGTGGATTAGCGAGTAGGTATGGATGAGCTCGATAGCCGCCGCCGAAGGGAGCACGTGGGATGGTTCGGCTCCGAAGATCCAGGCCGTCTCCATGCACAGAGCGGGCCGCACGCGCTTGCCGCCGGCCAGCATCGAGTACCGCATGGCCTCCTCGAGCCCGCCGAGCCTCGTCTCATCGGTGAACTTGAGCCCGTGCAGATACTCATCGAAGGCACGCCTGTGCCCCTCCCACCGGATCTGCGACCGGCTAGCCCCGCTCGCCATTACCCACCTTGCCATGCGCCAGTATTTCCGCCCCACGCAAGACCCCGCCCACGAACGCCGGTGACTCATCGCCCGAGAATCCCCTGGCTAGTTCCACGGCCTCGTTTACGGCGACTTCAGCTGGGACGTCGTCCACGTAGAGCATCTCGTAGAGCGCGAGGCGCAGGATGGAACGGTCCACCGCGCTCATGCGGTGCACCGGCCACCCGACCGAGACCTGCGAGAGTACAGCGTCAAGATGGCCCTGCTCTTCCTCGACGCCGCGCGCGAGCCTGACGGCGTACTCCTCCAGGTCTCCCCTGTACTCGCGCCAGCGCTCCATAGTCGGGCCGAGCGGGCTATCGTTGACGTCGCTCTGATACAGGTTCAGGAACGCCTGCTTGCGGGCCGTACGGCGACTCAAGGACCTCAGACCCTCGTCAGGTACTCGTTGGAGCGCGTGTCAACCCGTACCCTGTCGCCGACGTTGACGAAGAGCGGCACCTGCACGACGACCCCGGTCTCCAGGGTTGCCGGCTTGTTCCCGCCCGTGGCCGTATCGCCCTTGAGTCCAGGGTCGGTCTCGGAGACTTCGAGGTCAACGTGTGCCGGCGGCTCGACGCTGACGACCTCCCCGTCCGCCGAGAGCACGGTCACAGTACCTCCCTCGACGATGTATCCGGCTGCCTCCCCGACGACTTCGACGGGCACGGGCACCTGCTCGTAAGTGTCCGAGTCCATGAAGTAGAGCAGGTCCCCGTCGCGGTAGAGGTACGTCATCTGCCGCGACTCGGTCCGCACGTTCTCCAGTTTCTCTCCGGCCCTGAAAGTCTTCTCGACCACGGCCCCACTGTCTATGTTCCGGAGCCGCGTCCTGACGAAAGCCCCGCCCTTCCCAGGCTTGACGTGCTGGAAAAACAGGATCGTGAACCGCTTGCCATCGACCCGAATGGCACTACCGTTCCTGAACTGGTTAGTGGATATCATGCTGGAAATCTCCCCTTCACAGCGCCTGGTCTTGAAACCATTCCGTATAGCGCAGACCCGGCGTAGACGCCGCGATATTATCGCACAATTTTCCGGGCTTTAAGCCGGCAACGCCGCGTCCCGTGCCCTCTTTACGCTTATCGCACGTCGGCAGCCTCCAGTCCGAGGATATACCGGACGGCGGCGACGTATCCGTTTACGCCCATACCGGCGATCACCGCGTCCACAGCAGGCGAGATCACAGATACCCGGCGCCACTCTTCCCTCGTGTGTACGTTCGACAGGTGAACCTCCACCTTCGGTATACTCAGGGTTTCCAGAGCGTCGTGCAAAGCGTAAGAGTAGTGGGTCCATGCGCCGGCATTTATGACGAGCCCATCCGAGCCCGCAGCTTCCCGGATGAAACCAACCATCTCGCCCTCGAAATCTGTCTGCCTGAACT
>DASSJP010000703.1:0-8073 GCA_035691165.1 Rubrobacter sp. | reverse complement strand
CTGAAGGCTCGGTCAGGATCGACGGCCGCGACGTAAGGGAGCTTTCCCGCAAAGACTTGCGGACGAATATAGGGATCGTGCTCCAGGAGCCTTTCCTGTTCTCGGGCACCATCGCCGAGAATATCGGATACGGTCGTTCTGGCGACCCATCGGAGGCGACGCGCGAGGAGGTCGCGGCGGCGGCGCGGGTGGTGAACGCCCATGACTTCATCACAGCCCTCCCCGACGGCTACGACACCGTGCTCGGTGAGGGCGGCGGGGCACTGAGCCAGGGCCAACGCCAGCTCCTCTCTTTCGCCAGGGCGGTCCTGACGGACCCTCGCATCCTCATCCTGGATGAGGCCACGAGCAATATTGACACAAGGACGGAAGCCATTATCCAAAAGGCTCTTGCGACGCTTCTCGAGGGCAGGACCAGCGTCGTCATCGCGCACCGTCTGAGCACGATCAGGAACGCGGATCTCATCCTCGTCATAGAGGAAGGCCGCATCGCAGAACGCGGCACGCACGCCGAACTTTTCGATAAGAACGGCCTATACGCCGACCTCTACCGCCGCCAGTTCCGAGAGCCTGTGCCGTCCGTACGAGGATCCTAGCGGGCCCGAACGTGCGGCTGGCTGTAGTATTCAGGCTGGTGATGGAGAATTTCGAGGAGGAGAGGAGCCCCTGATGAGCGTGCTACCAGAGAGGATCCTGCTGGCCACCGACGGTTCTGAGGACGCCGCCAGGGCGACGGAGGCAGCTTCGGACCTTGCCAGGAGGAGCGGGGCCGAGCTTCACGTCGTCCACGTATGGCACGACGTCAGAGGGTTCGCCCACGACTTCGTCAAGAGGGAGCTCAGGCGCCAGGGTCAGGAGATACTCGACGAGCAGATGGAGAGGGTACGCGCCGCAGGAGGCGAAGTTGCGAAGGCGCACTTGCGGAAAGGACGTACCTCCAACGAGGTCATCGCCCTGAGCGAGGAGATAGGGGCGGGACTCCTGGTCGTTGGCAGCCGCGGGCTCGGCACTGTGCAGCGCATACTCATGGGCAGCCAGTCCGAGGAGATCGTGCACCGGGCCCAGATCCCCGTACTCGTGCTGAGAGGCGGAGAGGAAGTCTGGCCTCCGGCCAGGATCGTCATAGGCGAGGACTTCTCAGACGACGCCAGCAAGGCCGGGAACCTCGCCGCCGGCATCGGAAGTCTCTACGGAGCCTCGGGCCTGCTCGTGTACTCCCACCCCGATCTGCCGGAGGTTCCTCCAGGGGAGGCGAGATCCACGGTGAGTGATCTCATGGATATTAGAGAGCGGGACGAAAGAATGCTCGACGAGCGGGCATCCGAGCTGGAGGAGATACTGGGTAGCAGGCCCGAGATCAAGGTCTCCGAAGGCTACCCCGCCAACGTGCTCCTCGAAGCCTCCCAGGAAGTACAACCCTCGCTCGTGGCCGTCGGCAGCAGGGGCCTGGCAGGAATCATGCGCACCAGGCTCGGGAGCGTCTCGACCAAGGTCGTGACTGCCGCGCGCGGCCCCGTCCTGGTCTACCCGCACATGGAATAAGATCAGAATACGGCGAAGACGGCCACCAACAGAAAGACCAGATAGAACGCGCCTCCGACCATCAGGTGCCAGGAGTGGAGCGGCGCGGAGCGGCGTAGCATCGCGTAGACGAAGCCCCCCGAGAGTACAGCCAGCCCCGCAGAGAAAATGTTCAGAGGCCCTAGCTCCCACGGCGTGAGCAGGACGCCCAGGGTGACGGGCACGGTCGATTGGAAGACCATAGCGCCCGTGACGTTGCCGAGGGCGAGCGTATCCTTGCCTTCGCGCACCCAGAGGACGGAGTTGACCTTCTCTGGCAACTCCGTCGCCAGCGGAGCGAGTATGAGGGCGACTAGACCCGCCGGTAGCGCCACAGCCTCTGCGGTGCCCTCTACGGCGCTTACGAAGGACTCTGCGCCGCCGATGATGAGCGCGAGTGCAAGGAAAGTCTGGCAGACGACGGCCCACGTTGGCGGGCTCGAAGAAAAGCGCCAGAGCGTGAGGCTCTGCGGCACCTCTTCGAGTGCGCCGCCTGAGTGGAGGGTACGCCTGACGTATAGGGCGTAGGCGGAGATCAGGATCGCGGCCAGGGCTACGCGGAAAGCGAGGGGCAACTCGACGATTCCTGCTCCGGCGGCCACGGCGAAGAAGACGAGGAAGAATCCCATATCTCGGGCGATGGTCTTCTCGTCCACGATCACTTCTTTCGATGGAACCTTGCACCAGGGGAACTCGTCGCCCGCGCTGGCCTCGCGGCAGCGGATCTCAGCCCCCTGCGCCCGCCGTTCGCGGTAAGCGAAGGCTGAGGCCCCAACGACGAACATGGCCAGTGTCGAGAGCAGGAACGGCGCGCCGAGGATGGCCCCGATCCCGATCTCACCGGCAGCCTCGCCGCCTTCTCCGGCGAACGCGGCTGCGAGTATCGCTACCACGGGGATCATGGTCTCAGGCAACGCCGTCCCGACCGCCGCAAGCACGCTCCCGACCGCCCCTGCCCCGAGGTCGAGGCGCCCGCCCAGGATCTCGACCGCGTTCGTGAAAAGCACAGCCGCGGCGAGGATCGCAACCAGCGCCACACAGAACTCGAGAGCCAGAGGCAAAGTCCCCTCCTGCACGAACCTCGACTGTACAACCAGGCCAGTATAAGCGAGGGCGTCTGTTAGATCGGCGCCTCGTCCGCCGGTGCTAAGATTATCCGGCGTCGGATGAAACCGTGGAGAGGAGAACCATGACACCGCAGACCACCGGAATCCACCACGTAACAGCCATCTCGGGCGAGCCGCAGCGCAACGTGGACTTCTACGCCGATACCCTGGGCCTGCGGCTGGTCAAGAAGACCGTCAACTTCGACGACCCTGAGACCTACCACCTCTACTACGGCGACGGTGGAGGGAACCCTGGTCCGATCATGACCTTCTTCCCCTGGGCGCACGCGCCTAGAGGACGTATCGGGGCTGGCCAGCTCGTCGTCACCTCGTTCTCCATCCCTGCCACCTCCCTGGGCTACTGGACGGAGCGACTGGTGGAGAACGGTGTACGCTTCGAGAAACCGCGTGACCGCTTCGGGGACACGGTCCTCACCTTCGAGGACCCGGACCATCTCCGCATAGAGCTAGTGGCCTCAGAAGACAGGCGTGCCGGATGGAGCAACGGTCCCGTACCGTCCGAGCACTCCGTCAGGGGCTTTCATCACGTCGCCCTCGCCGTCGAGACTACGGAGAGCACGGCGAGCTTGATGACCGAGACTTTAGGTTTCCGCCAGATCGATGCGGCTGAGGGCAGGATCAGGCTCTCAGCAGGCGAAGGCGGTCCGGGAAACCTGGTGGACATCATCGGCGCCTCCGGCTTCCCCCGCGGAAGCATGGGCGTCGGCACCGTGCACCACGTCGCCTTCCGCGTCCCCGACGAGGAAACCCAGCTCGCGCTGCGAGAGGAGATCTCAGCCCTCGGCTACAACGTGACGCCCGTTCTGGATAGGAACTATTTCCGTTCGATCTACTTCCGCGAACCAGGCGGGGTCCTGTTCGAGATCGCCACCGACCCCCCAGGCTTCACAGTTGACGAACCGGAAGGAGAACTCGGCACGCACCTCAAGCTCCCGCCCTGGCTGGAGACCCGCCGCGACAGGCTCGAAGAAGTCCTCCCACCATTGCGCGTCCCAGCCGGAGAGAGCGTATGAGCACCGACCTCGGCTTCGTCCACCGCTTCGTTCCAGGCGAAGATGAATCAGGCCCTACGTTGCTCCTCTTGCATGGGACCGGCGGAACCGAGGAAGACCTGATACCACTCGGAAAGGAGCTCGCCCCAGGCGCAGCCACCCTCTCCCCCCGCGGCAAAGTACTGGAGTTCGGTGCCCCCCGCTTCTTCCGCCGCCTCGCAGAAGGCGTCTTCGACCACGAGGATCTCCTCTTCCGAACCCACGAGCTCGCGGAGTTCGTCGAGGCTGCTTCTGCAGAGTACGGCTTCGACCCTTCGAAGCTAGTCGCTATCGGCTACTCCAACGGGGCCAACATCGCCGCTAGCACGATCCTGCTGCACCCTGGTCTGTTGCGGGCTGCCGTCCTGTTCAGGGCGATGGTTCCATTCGAACCAGAAACGTCGCCGGATCTCTCGGGGATGCCCGTTTTCATGGCCGCCGGGCGTCGGGACCGTATGATCCCACCAGACAATGTACAGCGCCTCGCAGAGATCCTGGGCGAAGCAGGTGCCGACGTGGACCTCCGCTGGCGCGACACGGGCCACCCCCTGACCTACGAGGAAGTCGATGAGGCGAAAGATTGGCTCTCGAACACATTACCTGAGCTGTCTGACACTCAAGAGAATAAGTAGCTATCACCTGCCCGAACGGCCAGGTTGCCGGGGATGCTAGAATTTTTGTAGAGCGCTTCCGGAAGGCTATCGCAATCGTTTTGGGGGCGCAGGGCGGTCCTCGATCACGGCATTCAAGGAGCCGATTGCATGGCCAAACCGGTGATAATGGCGGTGGACGACGACCCGCAGGTCTTGCGGGCCGTGGAGCGGGATCTTAAACGCAAGTACGCCCGCGAATACAGGGTGCTGCGCGCGGATTCGGGAGCTTCGGCCCTCGACGCCCTCGACAGGCTCAAGGTACGCGGCGACCCAGTCGCCCTCTTCCTCGTGGACCAGCGGATGCCGAGGATGACAGGCGTCGAGTTCCTGGAGAAGGCCATAGAGGTCTTTCCCGAGGCGAAGCGAGATCTCCTGACAGCATACGCGGACACCGACGCGGCGATCCGGGCGATAAACGACGTTGGCCTCGACTACTACCTCCAGAAACCATGGGACCCTCCCGAGGAGCACCTCTACCCCATCCTGGACGACCAGCTCGAAGAGTGGCACTCCGGCTTCAACCCACCGTTCGAGGGCATCAGGGTCGTGGGAGACCGCTGGTCTCCCGACTCGCACCGCTTGCGTGATTTCCTGGCCCGTAACAGGATCCCATACAGGTGGATGGACGTGGAGGGTTCGGAAGAGGCACGTCAGATCGTCGAGCGTCTCGACAGCGGCGCACCGAACCTTCCGGTCGTCGTCTTCGAGGACGGGTCTCACCTGGAGGTACCCGAGAACAGGGAGGTCGCGGAGAAGATCGGTCTCAGGACCAGGGCGGAGAGGCCTTTCTACGACCTGATCATCATCGGCGGCGGCCCCTCCGGACTCGCGGCAGCAGTCTACGGCGCCTCCGAAGGATTGAAAACCGTCCTCATAGAGCGTGAGGCACCTGGAGGGCAGGCGGGTACGAGCAGCTTTATCGAGAACTATCTCGGCTTCCCCCAGGGGCTGAAAGGTAGCGAGCTGGCCCGCCGGGCCGTGGCCCAGGCCAAGCGGTTCGAGGTCGAGATCCTGACGCCCCAGGAGGTCGCCGATGTGAGGGTCGAGGACCCGTACCGCATCATCAGGCTGGGCGACGGCACGGAGCTCTCATGCCACGCCCTGATCATCGCGACAGGCGTCTCTTACCGCAAACTAAAGGCTCCCGGCGTCGATCGCCTGTCGGGGGCAGGTGTGTACTACGGCGCGTCGTTGACGGAGGCGTCCTCATGCAAGAACGAGGACGTTTACATCGTCGGCGGCGCCAACTCGGCCGGGCAGGCAGCCATGTTCTTCTCGGAATACGCCCGCAAAGTGGTAGTCCTGTATCGCGGCGATAGCCTGAGGAAGAACATGTCCGAGTACCTCGTAAAACAGGTGGAGGGCAAAGAGAACATCGAAGTGCGCCTGAACAGCGAGGTGTCCGAGGTCGAGGGCGAGGACCGCCTGGAGCGGATCGTCGTGAGAGATTCGACCCTGGGCGCGTCGGAGACGGTACCAGCCCACTCGCTGTTCATCTTCATCGGGGCGGCCCCGCACACAGACTGGCTGGGAGACCGTGTCGTGCGTGACGAACGTGGCTTCATACTCTCCGGTTCTGATCTGTCGAGGAACGGCGAACGCCCAAGAGGCTGGAGGCTGGAGCGGGATCCCTACCTTCTGGAGACGAGCGTCCCAGGCATCTTCGTCGCTGGGGACGTGCGCCACGGTTCGATAAAGCGGTGCGCCTCCGCGGTCGGCGAGGGCTCCATAGCGGTCCAGTTCGTCCACCAGTACCTGAGGGAGGTCTGAGTTGGAAGGGACAGCCATCCTCGAAACCCTCAGGAAGGTGCCGCTCTTCTCGGAGCTGTCGGATGAGAAGCTCGCCCGGATCCTGGGGAAGGGCGAGGAGATCCGGCTTGAGCCAGGGACCAGGATCGCAATCGAGGGCGAGGCGCCCGACGGTTTCTACGTCGTGCTCGATGGCGAGACCGAGTGGACGCGGGAAATCGGTGGGCAGGAGGTAATCGTGATAAAGCTCGGCGAGGGTTCGACCTTCGCCGGGCTCATCCTCGTCTTCGGAGCCCCGTATCCGACTACGGGCCGCGCGATTACACCTGTTCGCCTCTTCAGGCTGGACGTACGGTCTTTCTGGGAGATGCTGGATATGTATCCCGAGGTCATGCGCGCCATACTCGCCCCCTCCTTCGGGCGCGCCGGGCTGGACGAGCCGGTCTCCCAAAGGCACGCCAGCCTCATCTCATTGGGCACTATGGCCGCCGGCCTGGCACACGAGCTTAACAACCCCGCCGCGGCCGTCAGCCGGAGTGCGCAGGAGGCCCGCGAGGCTTTCAGGGAGTCGTCCTCGAGGGCTGTGAAGCTAGGAGGGTTGAATCTGAGCCCAGCCGAAAGGGCGTTCGTCGCGGACCTGCCCGACGTGGTAGCCAGACGGGCTGAGGCCATGCCCGCCCTCGATTCGCTGGAACAAAGCGACAGGGAAGAAGAGATCGAACTCTGGCTCGAAGAGCACGGGGTCGAGGAGGCGTGGGAGATCTGCCCTATCCTCGCCGGCGCCGGCCTCGACACCGACTGGTTGGACGAAGTCGCGGATAGTCTCCTCGACGACCGTTCCCTAGGGGACATATTGAACTGGCTGGCCTCAGAGGTAAACGGGGAGATGCTGCTGCGTGAGATACAGCAGGCCGCGGCCCGTATCTCCGAGCTGGTGGTGGCGGTCAAGTCCTACTCCCACATGGACAAGACCTCCCGCAGAGAGGCCGACGTGCATGCGGGGCTGGACAACACCCTCGTCATGCTCGGCCACAAGCTCAAAAAGGGCAACGTCAGGGTCACACGCGAGTATGAGGATGATCTACCGCCCGTCTGCGCCCACGGTAGCCAGCTAAACCAGGTTTGGACCAACCTGATAGACAACGCCATAGACGCCGTGAAAGGAGAAGGCAACATCAAGGTCCGCACCTCGCGTGAGAACGATCACGTGCTCGTCGAGGTCATCGACGACGGGCCTGGAATCCCGAAGGAGGTCAGGGACCACGTGTTCGAGCCCTTCTTCACCACCAAGGACGTCGGCGAGGGTACGGGACTCGGCCTGGACATCAGCTACCGTGTGGTGGTCGAGGACCTCGGCGGCGACATACGCGTCCTCTCCGAGCCTGGCGACACACGCTTCCAGGTGCGCCTCCCAGTCAGCCCGGCAGCGAGGACAGGACCTTGACGACGATCGAACAGCTGCGCCGAATACCGCTCTTCGAGGGGTTGAGCGACGGTCAGTTACATGAGACGTTCGAAGCGGGATCTGAGATTTTCGTGCCCGCCGGGGGTGTCGGCGGGCGGGAAGGTGAGCCTGTCGAACACCTGTACGTGATCCTCGAAGGCGAGTTCAGTTGGAGCAAGCGGGTGGACGGCGGCGAGGTGGTGATGAACACCTACGGCCCTGGCGAGTTCTTCGCCGAGGTGCCTCTGCTCCTCGGGAAGCCCTTCCTGGCAACGTGGCGCGCGCTCGAAGACTCCAGGGTGTTCGCGCTGCCGGAGGAAACGTTCCGGCGGATGCTTGCGGCCAATTCATCTTTCAGCAATACCATCCTCGAGATGATGGCCCAGCGCATACAAGTCCTCTACTCGGTGGCCCAGCAGCGCGAGAGGCTCAGCTCTCTTGGCACCCTCGCCGCGGGCCTCGCACACGAGCTCAACAACCCTGCATCCGCAAGCCGCAGGGCCGCGGGC
>DASSJP010000702.1:0-2590 GCA_035691165.1 Rubrobacter sp. | reverse complement strand
CGCCAGAGGCTCTGGAGGCTGCGCTACCGACGCTCGAACCGGCCAGAGAGCGGCTTTGGGAGGAGTTCGGTGAAGATCCGACTCTGGAGGCCTACGAGGTCGCCGACGAGCTCCGAGAGACGCGCTGGGCAGGCGCACCGTAAGCTAAGACCTTCCCTGCAAACCTCGTCACAAACCCCGCGACCCATGGCGGGAATTGGCTCGGCAGGAACCCACTCGTGTCAGATCCTCTCCGGTACGAGAGCTTGCCGGACGTCATGCACGATTTCGCATTTTTGTTCGACACCACAACATGTAGTTTTTGGCGCATGGAACCCCGGAGACGGATACCGCCCCCGAATGGCTCACGGGCATCGTAAGTGCAAGATCTCGTATGCTGACTTCCCAGAAGCCCCCTTCAACGTACCCCGGTGGCCAAGGTGCTGTGCTGCTCTAGGGAGGTTGCGCGTCCCTTCTGGGCGCCTCATCGGGACGCAGCCATATCGAAACGTGAGCAGGCTGCACGGTCTCCCTCACCACCCCTACGAGATCGTCGCTCAAGGCGTCCTGGTCCGTCGCATCTCTGAGCTTGACGGAGAAGGCTTCCAGGGTCTTTATGGCGTCGTACTTCCTCCTGTAGAAACGCCTGTCTATGAAGGACTGGATACGTCGCCTCAGTGGGTTGAATAGGGCAGCCATCGCCAGGGTGGCGGCTACTGTTGCGAGTGCTGACTCCTGGCCGAATAAGGTACGGAAGGGAACCTGGTACACAAGGCTGCCGATCCCTTGGAACGCCATTATGGTCGCGACGTAGCCCGCTGCCAGCAGTGCCGTAAGCAAGCCGTAGACGAGGGTGCGGTTGATGATGAGATCTAAGTCGTAGAGGCGGTACTTGAGGACGGCGAAGCCTATGGCGATAGGGACTGACGTAATACTCAGCAGTGCCGCATACTCTATGAAGTCCAACCACAATGGTAAGCCCGCGGCAAACCAGATCTCCGATGGGTGGATAAACAAAGCCACAATGGCGATCAGGTACGTAAGGGCCACCAACGAGGCAGCGACGGCTATCCACTTGATCTGCTGGCGCACATCTCCTCTTGAACGCCGGTAGCGCATCACTAGGCTCAGGACCGAGGCAAGCATGCACAACGGGAGCAGCGGGAGGGTGGCATAGGCGGCAACAGCCACCCAAGGTGCTGCCTCCAGGCCGAAGGGATTGCGTATGCCCCTCGGCACATCCAAAGGTCCGGGGGAGAGCATGAGCCCCAGACTCTCCGACGCGATCACCACCCCGGAGAGCCAGGCCAAAGGACGCCACCTCCTCGAAGGGAGTCTCCCGTCGGGGAAGAGCAGGAACACGTAGGTCCCAAGGAGCCCCACTGTGGGCACCCACAACCAATGGTTCACTCCGGCGAGTCCTACCAGGAAAGGAACCGAGCCTGGGCTCGCCATCCCGTAGACGCTGTGGTAGTCGAGCATGTCGGTGGTTGTCCACAAGAGCCCGTCCACGAGGCAGAGCCAGCCTATGGGGTTTTCCGGACGCCTTGAGGCGATCAGCGCGCCCACCAGCGGGAAGACTAGAAAGAGGGCCTGCCCGAGCAGGCCACCAGTGGTGAGGTCCGCATCCAAACTTCGGGGAACGTGAGTTGAATGGGCGAGTACCCACAGTGCCGCGCTACCCACGAACATGACTACCGAAAGAGCGGCCAGCGACCATGCCAGCCAGGAAGTGCCGCGGGAACTCATCCTACCGACACCTTGCTCCTGTTCGCTTGTCCCTGATGTCACGACGCCACTCTACAGCTCTACCGTCTCCCAGTCGTTACGGCAAGCGTTACGAGGTCGAGGGTAGAACGAACTTCTGAGAACGCCGTTAGGGCGAAATTCGCAGAATTACCCTTCCGAAACTGTTTGGAAAATCGCCGAAGGGGATTTCGACGAGTTCGTTAGGTGACTGAAGACAGCGAAATGACGCTTTTTCATACGCTTTTGCCCTATGGTGAAATTCATAGCTAGGAGCTATCCCGATTTTCCAAACAGTTTCTCCACGCAATCGAGTGAATAGGCAAGAGGGGGGCCGCCACCCAGGCCGCCCTCTTGCCCGCCGTCCGTGCTGTGCCCGCCCCGCTCTCGGCCTAGGGGTTGCCCCCCGATCCCGCCTCGGTATCGGCCGTCGCGACGCCGGCCTCCGCCTAGGGGTTCGCCACCTCGGTGATGTCCTCGCAGTTGCTGACGGCGTCGTTGGTGTTAACGGTGGCCGCGTCGGTGCCGGGGCCGCAGTCCACGGTGTCCGGGGTGCCGGCTGTCTCTCGGTCGGCAGCGTCGAGGGTGTCGGCGCCGCCCCCGCCGAGCATCCGGTCGCGGCCCTGCTGGCCTTCCATGTAGTCGGCGCCGTCCCCGCCGTACACCTTGTCTTCGCCGCGCCCGCCGTACAGCTCCTCCCGGTCGCTCCACGGATTGGAGCCGGTACCGTTCGGGCCGCCGTAGAGCGTGTCGGCGCCCCGGCCGCCTTCCAGGAAGTCGTTGCCGTCTTGGCCGTACATCACGTCCGCACCCGGGTAGCCCCCATTGGGGGGGGCCGGCATCTCCGGCAGGATGTCGGAGAGGA
>DASSJP010000701.1:0-3045 GCA_035691165.1 Rubrobacter sp. | reverse complement strand
GGTATCCTGGCCCGCCATAGGATGTGCTCCTTCGTGTCGCTCTGCCGGCTGACGTGCATCGCCATTGCACCCATAGTAGAGGTCTGTTCTTAGCCGCTACTTAATTCCTGTGTTCCAGGCGTACGCATTTGTACGTATTTTTTGGCAATGTAGTGGTCCCGACCCGGGTGGTCGGTTTTCAGGATGGATCCTGTGTAAGCTGTTCTTCGGTGATCCAGGCCGCGAGCCTGGACCGGGACCCTAGCTCCAGCTTCTTGAGGATCCTGCCGACGTGGGTAGCCACGGTGCGTTCGGAGATGGAGAGTTCCTCTGAGATGCTGCGGTTGGTCAGCCCCTGCGCGACCAGAAGCGCGACCTCCCGTTCGCGCGGGGTGAGGGAGGAAGTCTGTACTCTGGTCTCTGTTTGCGAGGACTTTCCGGCGGCTGTTGGAAGCGTGTTCTCAAGGAAGAGTGCGTACCCGGCGGCCCGCTGTAGCGACATGGCACGGCCAGCCTCCCACGCGGTCGACCAGGCCCTTTTGCCGCAGCCGCGCCGCGAGGTGGCGACGAAGCGTTCGTACCTTTCCCTGTCCACGGGACGGATCGGGGTCCCCAACTCCTCCCGTGCCATCTCGGCTGCCCCGAAGAGTGTCGCCGCCCTGACCCCATCGCCACGCGCTCCTGCCGCCCCGGCCAGGGAGTCGAGACATTCCGTGGAGGCATCCTCGTCCCCGAGGCGTTGGAAGGCACGCAGGGCTTCGCGCAGCAGCTTCTCCGCCCTGACGGGCTCGCCCTGCTCGAGGGCCAGGGTGCCAAGGTTGAGGCGACTGACCGCCGTACCCCATTCATCCCCCAGGATCTCTTCGCTCTCCAGGTTCTCCTCGAACAACGCCTTCGCCTTCGCGAACTCGCCCGCCGCCTGCATCATCTCGCCCAGGTTGTTCCTGGAAGACATGAGGGCCCTCTCGTCACCCAGCTCGCGCTTGAGCGCGAGGGACTCCTCGGTCAGCGCCAACGCGCGCTCCAGGTCGCCCACGGCGTAAGCAAGCGCCCCGAGGCTGGTGAGTGAGGAAGCCTCACCCTCCCTGTTCTCCAGCTGCCGATAGAGCGCCAGTCCCTGCTCGTGCAGCTTCTCGGCCCGTTCGTAGAGTCCGCTCTCCTCCGAGAGTACGCCGGCGAGGCGCAGCGTCTTTGCCCTGGTCGTGCTCTCGACTTCGCCGGTTCGTTCGAGCACGGCCTCCAACCAGCGGCGTCCTTCGGTTATACGCCCGTAGCGGTACCAGAAATAACCCAGGGACGCGGCCAGGTGCAGCGCCGTCTCCGGTTCGGATTCTAGCGACCAGGAGAGCGCCGCCTGAACGTTGGCGTGTTCCACCTTCACCCGCTCCACCCACGACGCCTGTTCGGGACCTTCCAGACCTTCTCTGGCTCCCTCGATGAACTCCAGGCACCAGCGGGCGTGGCGGTGACATGCTATGCTCATTTCGCCGCACTCTTGGAGCCTCTCTCTGGCGTACTGGCGCACGGGCTCGAGGAGACGGTAACGTACCGCGCCTTCCCCCGTCGCCTCCGCCAGGACCAGGGACTTGTCCACCAGTTGCGAGAGTAGATCCAGGACAGAGCTCTCTTCGATGCCTTCGTCTGACCCCACGACCTCAGCCGCCTGCAGGGTCCAGCCTCCGGCGAACGCAGACAGGCGCCGGAGCAGCACGCGCTCGGACTGGCCGAGCAGATCATGGCTCCAGTCCAGCGCCCCGCGCAGGGTCCTCTGCCTCGGCGCGGCGGTCCGGCTACCCGATGTCAGGAGGCGCAGGGAGTCGTCCAGCCGCGCGGCTATCTCCTGCACGGAGAACCCGACCCTCGCCGCCGCAAGCTCTATGGCGAGGGGGATTCCTTCCAGTCTCCCGCAGATCTCGGCCACGCTCGTCGCGTTCTGCCGGGTCAGTACGAAGGCGGGGTTACGGTAGCGTGCCCGTTGGACGAACAGGCGCACCGACTCGTACTCTTCGAGCTCCTCAGCCGTGTTCCTGTGGGAAAGGTCAGGCCCCGAAAGGGGCGGCACCCGCCAGCACACCTCTCCTGGGGCGCCCAGGATCTCACGGCTTGTCGCCAGTATCCTGAGATCGGGACACGATCTGAGGAGCAACTCGGCGAGACGCGCCACGTCGTCAACCAGGTGCTCGCAGTTGTCCAGGATGAGCAGGAGGTTCTTCTCTCGCAGGGCTTCCACGAGCGTAGCCTCGGGCGGACTTCCCGGCTGCTCCCGCACGTCGAGGGCCTCCGCCACTGCCCCTTGCACCAGAGAACCCTCGGAGAGCTGTGCCAGCTCCACGAGCCAGGCCCCGTCCTGGTACGCTTCCATCAGATTCCTGGCTACTTCCTGCGCGAGCCTGGTCTTGCCCGAGCCACCAGCCCCCGTGAGGGTCAGCAAACGGGTCGTTGCAAGCAACCGTCCGACCTCCTCCTTCTCGCGTTCCCTCCCGACGAAGCTGGTCAGGGAGCCGGTCAGGTTGTGCTTGCCGATCTCGGATGTCTGCTCGGGGCTGATAGGCGCCGGGACGGGGACATGACCTGCCAGGATCTCCTCGTAGACATACCGGCTGGTCGCGTGGGGTTCGGTGCCGAGCTCGCGCCGTAGCGTCTGGCTGAGTTGCTCGTACTGTCTGAGGGCCCGGTATCGTTGACCGGCCCTCGCATACACCCGCATCAGCGCCACTTGCGCCTGCTCGTGCGCCGGTTCGTGAGATACGACCTCCTGGAGCGTCTCGACCGCCCGGTCGAAGGCGCCGCGCTCCTCGAGGATCGTGGCAAGCTCGAAGAGCAGCGCAAGGTACGTCCTCCTCAGCTCTTCCCTGCGCATCACCGCCCAATCTTCATAGCGGTCGCGCGGCAGGAGGTCACCAGAGTACAGGTCGAGCGCCTCACGGTATGCCGCGGGCTGCCCGGAGCCGCGGGCTGCCCGCGCGGACTGCTCGAAGGCCTTCACGTCTATCCAGGCAGAATCCTCCGGGCACAGCGTGAGCTGCTCCCCGCGCATGGGGAGGTACCTGTATTCGGTCGCCTCAG
>DASSJP010000700.1:0-11611 GCA_035691165.1 Rubrobacter sp. | reverse complement strand
GCAGGAGGCCCCCATTTCCGAGCTTCTCGCCCCTATCGACCCCTACGTCCGCTCGGGCGAGATCAACTCCGAAGTCGAAGACCAGGAAGCGACCATGAAAAAGGTGGAGGACCATTTCTCCGAAGCCGAGGACGTAAAGATAGACCACCTCGACGGCCTGACCGTAGACCTCGGCGACTGGTGGTTCAACCTCCGCCCCTCGAACACCGAACCCCTCCTCCGCCTCAACGTGGAGGCCAAGGACAGGGACACGATGGAGCGCAAACGCGACGAGTTGCTCGACCTCATTCGAGAATAGGCTTCAGGTTTGGACGCAAGAGCGCGAAGAGTACGCCCCCGCTTTCTACGGCGGGGGCGTACTCTTCGTTGGTCTGCGCCAAGCAAGCTGATGCCTGGAACCTGACGCCTTATGTCAAGCTTACGGTGATCAGATTCCGCACCTCGCGGACGCCTTCCGTCTCCTGGGTGATCTCGCCGACCGCCAGCTTGACGTCCTCAGAGGGCGCCTCCCCGCGTAGTTCGGCGATCCCGTCGTTGACCTCAACGTTCAGCCGTGGCAACTCTGCGGTGCGCGGGTCCTCGCCGATGCGGGTGCGGATGCGCTGTTCGACCTCCTCTTGCTGTTCGCTGACGCCCTCGACGCTACCTCTGTTCTGCTCGCCTATCAGAGGCCCGGACGAGGGGTCCGAGTAATCTCGCTCCGCGCCTGTGCGGTTCGGATCCTCGGGACTCTGGTGGCCACCTCCGCCGGCGGTCCCTGTCGGGGTACCGCTACCCCAGGTCTCACCACGCTGTCCGGCCGGACTACCGGGTTGAGGTTCGTGGCTTCCGGTCGTGCCCGTGTTGGATGAGGACTCGCCCGACGTATCGCCGCTCTTGGAGCGTGCGATCGCCGCCCCGACCGCGAGGCCGAGCAGGGCGAAGAAACCATACTTGAGATACTTGGACTTCTTCGGCTCCTGAGACCTCATCGCCCGACGAACGAGCCTGGCCTGGCCCTTGCCCGCCTTCCACGCGACCTTGCCAGCGGCCCTGCCGGCCACAGGCGCTACCCGCCTTCCGACTTTCACGCCGATTTTGGCGCCTTTCACCTTCTTGCTCGCCATTCACTACCTCCATCTTCGCGGAGTAGGTTTCGAAAGAACGAGATACCCCGAAAGGCCCCTTCGGAAACAGGCCACATTACCCACGTCACCCTATGCCTGTCTGGTACGCCTTCTACACCAGGCACGTCAGGGACGACGTGGGAGAAGAAGCCCGCCTTCGAACACGGGGCCGAGTTGCTCTCGCGCCACACGGTGGAGTTCCTGGCCGGCACCTGGAAGCCACGGATCTTCGCGTCCCGTGCTTTTCGATGCCGCGGCCTTTCACCCTTTTCAGCGCTTAACTCATCGCGCCGGCGGCGGCGAACGCAATGCCCAGACTGTGTCCCAACCATGCCGGCAGGATGCTCCCCGAGCGGTACAACAGCCAGCCGTTGAGCCAGCCTGACACCAACGGCGCCAACAGCAGGGGCCAGAGGCCCAGACCACCGCTCAGCACGAACAGGTGGGGCGCCAGGAATACGAGGCTCTGCAGGGCGTTGCCTACCCAGAACCCCAGGTGCCTCATCAACCAGCCGCCCACCAGCCCGCGGAAGAAGAGCTCCTCTCCCAAAGCTACGTAGACGGCCTCTCGGAAGAACGCATAGAGAACCGTGAGAATTCCGAGTTCTACGCCCGCATACTGGGAAGCGGCGATGCCGGGACGGTCGAAGTAACCTGGAAAGAATACGGAAAGAGTAATCCAAGAGAGCAAGCCCAAGACGACGAAAAAGACAAGCGCCCATCCGTAGTAGACGGGCTGGCTTCCTCGCAGCCCAAGGTTGGAGGCTACCTGTGACCAAGTCCTGCCTCGAAGCCGCTGGACAATGGCGTAGACGGCGCAAGGAATAGCGTAGAGTACGAGTTGTGCGGGGAATAGTATTTGAGGGAGAGAGTCCTGCACGGCCTGACCTCCGTTCTCGCCACACACCGGTCGCTCGCTTGGAATTGTCCCTGAGACGACCCGTGTCAGCCAGCCGCATTTTTCCGTTCACCGGAGCGGCCTCCGAAGGTCCTGGCATGTCTATGCGCCATGCTGGATGGCTATTTACGTTATCCGTCCTGGCGGAGCTTGGGGACGAGGGTGAGCCTCCGGTAGCGCATCCTCCTCTCGTTCAGCGGCTTCTCGAACTCGGCCTCGCGGGCGAACCGGACTTCCCCGTTGGCTGCGGCCTCGACGAGGGCCGCGAGATCCTCCTTCTCAGAGGGCGAGATGCCCATCGCGTCCAGGTCGCGCTTCTTCTCCCGCTCGAAGAGCCTGACGCGCCTGGCGAACGAAACGAAGATGCTGCAAGGCTCGGGGCATGGGATCTCACCTTCTCCCCGATCTATGTCGAGCGGCGTGCTCCCGTCCACGTCCCACAGCGTCTTCTTGAGGCACACCGCGTCCTCGCAGCAGGCGCGGGCAGCGTCCTGCACTCCCTCATCGGAGAGTCGCTGAATCCTCTTGTAGATACCGCTCTGCCTGGCTGCGTTCTCACGGAAGCTCGTGATTTCGAGTCTCCCCTCCCTATAGAGGTACCAGTGGACGACGCCGGCCGGGTAGAAGTAGTTCATCGCTGTCGCGAGCCCACGCGCGTCGGCGACCCTGATCTCCCAGCCGCGCCGCAGGTTCGGGGAGCTCTTCAGCGGCCTGTACTCTCCGCCCTCGGTGAGCTTGGCGATCTCCCGCGCGGACCTTGCATCCTCGCTCACTTCGAGATCCTCCGTCTCCGCGTCGTCCATGTGACGCAGCGAGTACCCTGAAGGCTGGATCGAACGCAACATCACCTGCCCGAAGATGCGGCCATCAGATGCGCCATCTATCCAGGCCGCGAACGCCTGGCGCGAATCCGTCGCGACGTTATGCCGCCCGGAGAGGGCCTCAGACAAGGTGCTCTTCGGTCATCGTCTCGCGGGCACGGGCTGCTATGAGGTTCGCCATCGAAGGGTGAGTCCCGACAGGAGCACCGTAGAAGATCGTCTTGTCGTCGCGCACCGTCATCTCGCCGGTGAGGCCGAGGTCCTCGGGGATCGTCTCGCGGGTATGCCAGCCCTCGGCGATGAAGACGGGGATCAGGATCGCATTCTCCGCATCGACGCTCTCGACCACGCCGCCAATCTCGGGTTCCTGATCCAGGAATCCTACTTCGACGAGGTCGTAGATCCCACGCTCCCTGATGCGTCCTGCGTTCAGGTAGATCACACCCCCCGAGTTCTTGTTCAAATCGGTGCCGTGCCCGAGCAACACCAGCGCCGTGCGCCCCGAAACGTCCCTCCCGCGCATGAGGTCGTCCGTGCGCTCCAGGATGACGTCTGCCATCCCCTCGAACGTGCCTAAAGGCCCCGCGTAGTGAACGGTCTTGTCGCCTCTCCTGGTTACGGGTCCTTCCAGGCCCAGCTCCCTCGGGATGACCTGCTGGGTAAAGTAACCTTCCGAGATAAAGGCGGGGACGACGTAGACCTCCTCAGACTCAACCGTGTCGAGCACGTGGCGCATGGATGGCTCCTCTTTCCAGAAGCACTCGACGACCTCGTCGAACTCTCCGGTATCCCTGATCCGTGCGGCGTGCTCGTAGACGGGCAGGCTCGAGTCTTCGTTGAGGTGCGAGCCGTGTCCTACGATGACGAGAGCCCTCATGCGCCTCCTGTAAAGGTACTCAACTCCGATCCGATTCTACCAATCAGGGCACCGGATCGGGCGAACGGCTTCACCTTCCCCTGTCCGTCCCCGTGGCCGGTCTGAGCCTGTGACTCAAGGCGTCGGGACCGTACTCGAGGGCGACGAGGAACGCGGCGGCGATGATCGGATACTCGGTGGTACTCGGGGAGAGGCGGGGGTCGGCGCGCAGAAGCCCTGCGAGGTTGGCTATACCTTCGAGACCCCGCCTGGAGTGGACCCCACCGGCCTTGAGCACCCCTCGCGCCATACGGGAGACGTCCTCGGCCTCGTGCCGACCGGAGCGCCCCGCCACTTCGAGGTCGGGCACCTCAGAGAGGACCTCCAGGTAGGCCTGGACCAGGGCACCGCGGACGGAGTCCGCGCGGGAGAGGGCAGAGAGGAGCGCCGGCCTCGCGAGCTCACGGGTGATCTCGAAATCCCTGGCGTACTCGCGTGCCAGGGCGTCGCGGGACGCCGAGAATCGCATTGCGTCGCGGAGCGTGGCGTCCTTGCCGGCCCCGAGGGCGTACGATAGCGCACCAGCGAGGGCACCTTCTCCACCAGCCACCTCGAGAGCCCGCGCGAAAGGTGCTATCTCGTCGTGGCCGAGGCCTGCGAGGACGCGCGTCGAGGGCTCCCCGCGCAGGGCAGCGCGCGCGAGAGGAGCCAGGTATCCGGCACCCCGAGGGTCGGCGTAGCCCGCCATAGAGCGCGAGGACAGGGTGGCCTCCAGCACCGTCTCCCCCACGCCCCGGCGGCCCGACGCGGAGAGCGCGTCCCGTACGGGCACGACAGAGAGTACTCTTGACTCGTGGGCGACGCGGCCGTCGATGTAGCGGGACCCCGTCCCCGGAGTTGGGGCACTGTAGACCAGGGTGAGGGCAGTTGCGGCGCAGGCGGCCACCACTCCCTCAGGTACGAACTGCGTGCTCGGACGCTCCATCCGCCTCTAGAGCGCCCTTGCCAGGTCTTCGTGAACGGCCTCTACCTCGGGCTGTTCCCTTGTCGACGACTCCACGAGCCCGGCCCTTATGACGCCTTCACGGTCGAAGATGAAGTATCCGCCTTCCGGGTATCCATCCTCATACCTGGCGCCGTAACCTTCTACGGAGAGCAAGCAGGCCCCCTTCTCCTCGAACCGCCCGATCTCCGCCTGCAGCAAGCCCATCTGGTGCGTGCACACGCTCGACCAGCCGCCAGGATTGAAGAATAGCGCCACCGACCCCTCCCTCGTGTAGTCATCGAGCGAGACCTCGTTCTCCCGGCGATCCGTCGGGAGCTTGAAACCCGGAGCCTTCTCTCCAGCCTCTGCCGACACGAGCACCTCCTATCTGGTTCTCCAGGGCACCATTCTAACCCGAGGCCGCCAACTCTCCCCGCGGACGGGGTAATATACTCGTCGGCATGAATACCCGCGACGGCATTTCGCTCATACCGGAGGACGCATTCGAGACGGGCGTTCGGGAGGGTACCCTGGGCGCGGAGGAGGAGCTCTGGCTCGCTGACCCCGAAACCCTCAAGCTCGCCGACGGGGCACAGAAAATCTTGTCTGTCGAGCCTGAACATCTGTTCTCAGGGGAGCTGATCGACTGTGAGATCGAGTCGAACACCGGCGTTCACGAGCAGCCCGCGGGGGTCGTCGCCGACCTCGTCTCCCGCAGGCGCGTCCTGCTCGGGCATGCAGAACGTCTCGGCAGGGTACTCGGCACCAGCGGGACGCACCCGATCGGGGACTGGCGGGAACAGGAGATCATCAACAAACCCCACTACCAGCGCCTCAAGAAGAAACTCGGGTGGTTGATCCGGCGCAACAACACGTTCTCGGTACACGTCCACTACGCCGTGAACGGCCGCGAAAAGGCCGTCTACCTTTTCAACCGCCTGCGCGAGTACGTGCCGCACATGCTTGCTCTCTCCGTCAACTCCCCGTTCTGGCAGGGCGAGTACACGGACATGCACTCGGCACGCGTCTTGATGTTCTCGCGCGCCTATCACCGCGCAGGGCTTCCGGGCCCGCTCGATTCGTGGAGAGAGTACGCGGACTACGTTGACTACCTCAAGCGTTCCGGACTCATAGACGCCCTTGGGGAGATCTGGTGGGACGTGCGGCTCCACCCCGGCCTCAGCACCGTCGAGATCCGGGCCTTCGACGCACAGACAGATCCCCGCCGCGCAGAAGCCCTCGTTGCCCTCGCCGCAGCCCTCTGCGATTTGCTGACACTGGAGTATGAGTCAGACGAACTTAGGCCCATCCACCCGAACCGTGAGATCGAGGAGAACAAGTGGAGCGCCCAGCGTTACGGCTTAGAAGGCGTGTTCATAGACCATGACACGCACGAGGCCGTCGAGACTCGAATCGCGATCGAGGACCTGGCGGCGCACCTCTCCGAGACGACGAGCAGGGACCTCTCTGGTCTCCGGCGCGTCCTGGACGAACCGACCGAATCGGTGCGCCAGCTAGAGGTGTGGCGTGAGACGGGATCTACCGTCGAGGTTGCGAAAGATCTCGCGGCGAGAACGAGGGCCTCTGCGCTCTAGCGCCGTTACTTGCCAACCACCCTGCGCTTCGCCTGGTTCACGACGATCGTGCGGACCTTCTTGTTCTTCAGAGCCTTGATGGCCAGCTGACGCGCCTTCTTGCTCTTGAGTAGCCTGATGGCGATTGCCTTCTTCATTACCTGCCTCCTTCTGGTTCTATTACGCGGCCTTCCTGAGCTCGCGGCGGAGCTTCTTGTTCAGCAGTTCCAGGAGTGCCTTCTCTCCTTCGGTCAGGTCGCCCTGTTCGGCGGCTATGACCTCCTCTAGATGTTCGCCGTGGTAGGCCACCACCGAACCTTCGAGGTAATGATCTATCAGCCGCGGGCTGATGTAAGAGGAGCGGGCGATATCGCGGGTATTCCCGAGCCGCTCGGCGACCGCGTCCACCGCTTCCAGCACGTTCTTCTCCGCATCCTTCGACTCGGGCGCCGGCCCGAGTTCGGCGAGCTTGACGGCGGCGATCAGGGTCCCCGCCCAGGTCCGAAAATCCTTGGGCGTGAACTTGTCGCCCATGACTTCCTTGACGTAAGCGTTCAGGTCGCCGGACTTTACGTCGCGCACGTCGCCGCTATCGTCAATGTACTTGAAGACCTCGTAGCCCGGCAGATCCAGGCACTCCTCAACAACCTCGCGCAGCCTGCGGTCTGTAACGACTTTGCGATGAACCTTGCCCCACTTGCCGCTATACTCGAAGGTCATGGTGTCGCCCTGTATCTTGAGATGTTTGCGCCTGAGGGTTGCTATGCCGTAGGTGTTGTTCCGCCTCGCGTAGCGCTCCTCGCCCACCCTGAAGTACGCCGCGTTCATCAGACGCGTCATCGCGGCGAGGACCTTCTCCCTGCCTAGCCCCTCGTGCCGAAGGTGCTCGCTCGTCGTCTCTCTCATACGCGGCAGCACGTCAGCGAAGCGCAGAACCCGCTCGAACTTCTCCCGCTCTTTCTTCTCCCGATACTTCGTGTGATAGAGGTACTGCAATCTGCCTGCGGAATCGTAGCCGACGGCCTGCACCTTGGCCGATGGGCTACGTGCGATCCTTGCGTCTTCCCAGGCAGGCGGCACCTTGAGGTTCTCGATGCGCGAAAGGACCCGCTCCTCGCGCACGGTCTCCCCAGTGCCAGGATAGCGATAGAAGAATCCGTTCTCCTTCGAGCCGAGACGCCTTATGCCCGTCTCGAATAGCACGTGTCGGCCCACCTCACCGTCCTTCCCGGACTACAGCGTTTTCGCAGCTACATACGGCGCGACCCATGTATTCCCACGAAGGCCCGCGTACGAAACTCGCCGGTTCGATGGTGTCCTCAGGTCGCCCTGTCTATTTCGGCGTGGTACCTGCTGCCCATACGTCCGCCCAGAAAGCCGCCGAGGAGCGCTATCAGGACAGCGGCGACGGCGGCGATGATCCCGACGACGCCGGCTCCAGCGAGACCGCTGACGGTAGAAGCAAACCCATCGACCAGGTTGCCTGCGCTATCGGCGGCTCCTGCAGGCAGGAAGCCACTGAAGACCACGGTCACCAGGGCCAGGATCAAGACCACTATAAAGTTCCAGGCCAGCACCATCGCCCCGTTTCGACCTCCGTCGAAGCGCGCGAGGCGGCCCGCGACGTACCCGCCGAAGAAGTAAGTCAGGAAGATCAAAACGCCGAGCAACACGAGGCCAGTAATGACGGAGGCCCCGATCCTGCCAGCCCCAAGGTCAGGCGGGAAGCCGAACGGGACGAGCACGAGGCCAGCGATGGCCGAGAAGACCGCCCCGAGGACGACGGCGAAGACGAACCCGAGAAAGCTCGCAAGCCAATCCACGCCCCCGTACATGTCCCTGAGCCGCTCCTCGCGCTCCTCGGCGGCCTCGAAGTAACCCCTCGGGTAAGGAGCCGCATCACCGCCCGTGTCGGCGTAACCGGGCGTCCTGATGACGCGGGTCTCCTTGTCCTCGGGCTCGGAAGATCCCTGGGGAATCCGCTGCGTCTCGGGCGACGTCCCCCCCTCCTCGCCGGACCGACCTTGCGGGACCCTGCGCGTGGTCTCTGAGTCGTTATTCGCCGGCTGCACCCGACGCGTCTCCTCGTCGTCCGCGTCGTCTCCCAGAGGACCCGTCCTGCGGCGTTCCTCGCGACTCTCTTCCGGCCTATCGCTCATCTCTCCCCCTTTGCGTATTATTTTCGGCTGTTTCTCTGTAGTACAGTAATAGATTCTACCCCGCGCGCGTCCCAGGCACCCGCAACGCACATTTTTATACATCGGGCCGAGAATCGGGCCGGATCGCGGTGCCTGACTTGTACGCGAGGCCATATGCAACCGGTCCATAGCTTCATATCATGGCGGGTGTTGCCAGGATGTCCCCGCCCGGGGGCAGAGTATAGAGCGAATATCCGAGGAGGTAGGCTTGGACACGGCTGACAAGCAGAGCGTGTTGCAGCAGGCGCAAGAGAACAACGTGCAGTTCATCCGCCTTTGGTTCACGGACGTACTCGGGACACTGAAGAGCTTCGCGATCACGGTCGAGGAGCTCGAGGACGCCCTAGACGGTGGAATGGGTTTCGACGGGTCTTCGATCACCGGCTACCAGGACATCGAGGAGTCGGACATGATCGCCATGCCCGACCCATCTACCTTCCAGGTGATTCCCTGGAGCCCGCAGGATGCGCCAACGGCGCGTATGATCTGCGACGTGAGGACCCCCGACGGCGACCCGTACGTGGGCGACCCTCGCCACGTCCTCAGGCGCGCCCTCGAGCGGGCGAACGAGATGGGCTTCGACAAGTTCTATTGCGGGCCTGAGCTGGAGTTCTTCTATTTCAAGGACTCCAAGGGTACCGAGCCCCTCGACTACGGTGGCTACTTCGATTTGACGACGCTCGACGCGGCGACGGCGCTGAGGCGCGAGACGGTACAGTCGCTGCAGCAGCTCGGCATCAAGGTCGAGTACTCGCACCACGAGGTAGGCATCTCGCAGCACGAGATCGACCTCCGCTTCGACGACGCGATGACGATGGCCGACAAGGTGATGACCTACAAGACGGTGGTCAAGGAGGTCGCCACCCGCCACGGCGTCTACGCGACGTTCATGCCAAAGCCCCTGAGGGACCAGAACGGCTCGGGGATGCACACCCACCAGAGCCTGTTCTCCGGCGGCAAGAACGCCTTCTTCGACCCTGATAACGAGTACTACCTCTCAAGCGAGGCGCAGGCATTCATCGCTGGGCAGCTCCGTCACGCGCGTGAGATCAGCATAATCTTCGCCCAGCACGTGAACTCCTACAAGCGGCTCGTCCCCGGCTACGAGGCCCCTGTCTATATCGCCTGGAGCCGCCGCAACCGCTCAGCGCTAGTCCGTGTCCCGCTCTACCACCCGGGCAAGGAGAGGGCCACGAGGATGGAACTCCGCTGCCCCGACCCGGCGGCCAACATCTACCTCTGCTTCGCCGCGCTTCTGCACGCGGGCCTCGAAGGCATCGAGAAGGGCTACGAGCTGCCGGAGCCGATGGAGCGCAACCTCTACCATCTGACGGCCGAGGAACGCGAGAAGATGGGCATCCAGAGCCTCCCTGCCGACCTCGGCGAGGCGATCAAGGAAGCGGAGAACTCGGAGCTGCTGCACAAGGCGCTCGGCGAGCACACCTACACCCGCCTCCTGCAACTGAAGCGCGAGGAGTTCGAGGATTACAGGGTGCAGGTTACCCCTTACGAACTCGAAAAGTTCTTGCCAGTATTGTAGGTATCAGCTTGGGGCGCGGCTAACGCCGCGCCCCCGTACCGATCAACCATGTATCAGCTGGAGCACTTCGTGTAGAAGTGTGCGGTTGGTGCTTATGGCCTCGCCCGAGTAGATGGTCTCTTTGCCCGACCAGTCGCCGAAGTACCCTCCGGCCTCGCGCAGAATGGGTGGGAAGGGACCGCAGTCCCAGGGGTTTACGATAGGGTCGAGCATGAGATCCACCCTCCCTGTGGCCACGAGGGCGTGGCCGTACGCGTCGGACCAGCCCCGGCAGCCTCCGGCGGTCGAGAGCAGGCGTCGCCAGGTTTCCGCGCGGCCTTGTTCCTCGAAACTGGCGGCGTCGGTGAAAGAAGCTATGCCGTGCGCCAGGGTCGCCGTTGTCGAGACGTGGGTCCTGCGGCCGTTGCGGTAGCACCCCTCGCCGGTGGCTGCGCAGACCATCTCGTCCAGGGCCGGGAAGTAGGCTGCGCCGACCTCGCAGACGCCCTCTATCTCCAGCCCGATCAGGACGCCGTACAAAGGCACTCCCCGCACGAAAGCCTTCGTCCCGTCTATGGGGTCGACGATCCAACGGTAGTCGGGATCTGCCCCATCTTCGGCGCCGTACTCCTCACCTATGATCGCGTGCTTCGGATAGCGGGCCCCGATCCTCTCGCGGATGAGCCTCTCGGCCTCGCGGTCAGCCACCGTCACAGGCGTATCGTCGGCCTTGATCTCCGGACGCGCCGCCTCCGTTCCGAAGTAGCCGAGAGTGAGCCGACCTGCCTCGTATGCGGTCTGGACGCCGAACTCCAGGTAAGGTCGCAACTTCACGCCCGTAAGATAGCATCGTAAGAGCGGAAGATTAGATAGCCTCCTCCTTTCCCCTATAATCTACGCGGTCCCGTGTCGAAGAGAGGTGGTCCAGACTTGGTCATGATCGGCGCTACGAGCCGCGCAACCGAAGGATTCGCACCCGAGCTGTTCGCCGTCGCCCTGTATAAAGGGGAGAGCCCGCAGGAGGACCTCGGCGACGACGCCGCCGGTGTGGTCTCAAGCGGAGATTTCGGCGGCCAAGTGGGCGAAACAGCTCTGCTCTACGGGCAGGAAAGCCCTGCGCCCAGACTCCTGCTCGTCGGTCTGGGTGATAGGGATAACGTCACCCCGGAGAAACTGCGCCGCGCCGCCGCGACCGTCGCAAGGCGCGCCAGGACCCTCAAGCTGCGCGAAACGGCCCTCTCCCTGCCGACCCTGCCAGAGACCGGTACACGGGATGTAGCGCGGGCCGCCGCCGAGGGCGCGAAGCTCGGACTTTACCGCTTCGACAGGCACAAGACCGCAGCCAAAAGCCACGAGGTCGATGCCTTCTGGCTCGTCTCGGATGAGGAGGCCCTCGAAGAAGCAAGAGAGGGAGCCGAACTAGGGGACAGGGTGGCTGACGGAGCCGTGCTCGCGCGCGACCTCGCCAACGAACCGTCCAACGTGGCGACCCCGGAGTACCTGGCCGAGAAGGCGCATGGTATCTCCGAAAAGCACGGAATGAATCTGACCGTCCTCGACAGGGCCGGCATCGAGGAAGAAGGGCTCACAGGACTCGCCACGGTAGGCCGCTCGGCCTCGAACGAGCCCAGGTTCATAGTTCTGGAGCACCGCA
>DASSJP010000699.1:0-2435 GCA_035691165.1 Rubrobacter sp. | reverse complement strand
CATACCCCGCTCGCCGTCGCGACCTATCCCGTACTGTTCGGGATGCCAGTCTTGCTACTTCTCTCCTCCCCACAGCTTCTTAGCCTGGAGTGGGGGAGCGTGGGCGCAGGTCCTTGGGCAGCCCTGGCCTACTCAGCCGTCTTCGCCACCGCATTCACGTTCTCTGCGTGGCAGAGGGGAATAAGCCGCATCGGGGCGAACAGGGTGCTCGTGTACCAGTACCTGATCACCATCGTCGGGGTCACGTCAGGGATCGTCTTCTTCGGCGAGACTCTGGGGATGAACAAGATCGCTGGCGGAATCGTGATCCTGCTCGGCGTATATCTGGCCCGGAGGCAATAGAGAAGAAGGCTTCAGGTATCAGGCTTCAGCGCCATCTGACTTTGACTATCTCCGGCGTGAGGGGTCTCTTTTCGTTGGTTACTGAGATGGTGAGCTCTTCTCCCGGCTCCAGATCGAGGTAGTTATCCGAGAAGCGGGTCGCCTCGTCTGGGACTTCGAGGTGGACGAAGTAGGCGTACGCCGACGCCTTGAGGTGAACCTCTAGCTCGTGCACTCCGGTTGGGGTGATTACTACGTCTGGCTTGGCTTGCTCTCGCCGCAGGTCTTTGATGGCTGCGAAGAAGTGGCGGTTGGAGGGGAAGTGATTGCCTGCCGAACGTACCGAGAGGTAGCGGTCGGGGGCGACGGAGACCTGGCCCGCGGCCCAGCGCGCCACGGAACGACTGGCGTTGGCTGGGGCTTGCGCCACGATGCTCTCTTCCCAGATTGTCTCTCCGTCGAAGGTCGCCAGGCGCACGGTGACGTCGTCTTCCACGTCGGAGAGGGTGTCGTTGGTTAGCCAGAGCTCTATGGTGCCGTCTGGTAGTGTTTTGAAGGAGGCGAGGATCGGGGAGTAGGCGCGTTTCGCGTAGTAGTAGCCGGCTTTGCCGAAGCCGTGGTAATCCAGGACGCTCCACGAAAGTACGGGCCAGCAGTCGTTGAGCTGCCAGAAAAGGGTACCCGAGCAGTGGGGCTTGCGGCGGCGAAAGTGTTCGAGGGCGAACTTCAGGCCTTCGGCCTGTGAGATCATGCTGAAGTCCACGTATTCGTCCAGGTCCTCCGGCAAGCCCGTCACGTTGAGAATGAGGTTGTCGCCCTTGTTCTTGGGATCGTCCTTGTTGTGGTGGTCCATCGACGGGCTGTGATGGTAGAGCTGGTCCTCCGGTATCGCGCGGCGGAGAGTCTCGCGGACCGGGGCGGCGTGCATGCCGAACTCGCTTATGAAGCGCCCCATGTCCTCGGCGTAGCGAAGGTAGGAGACGTTCTCCGGCGTCGGGTCCTGGCGGGACTCCTCACCGAAGTGACGCGGGAAGTTGCCGTGCCAGACTTCCCAGTTGTGTACGTTACCCTGCCTGCGGTCGTTGTGGTCGTCGCCGCCGAAGGGGCTTCCCGGCCAGTATGGGGTGCGTCCATCGACCTCGGCGACGACGCGGGGCAGGACGTCGTGGTAGTAGAGAGCACCGGGAACGGTCGTGTCTTCCCTATCCCAGAACGTGCGGTCGTGGCTCCACTGGTTCTCGTTGTTGCCGCACCAGAGCGCGAGGGACGGGCGGCTGCGCAGCCGGCGCACCTGGTAGCGGGCCTCCGCTTCGACCTCGGCGACGAAGGAGGGCGGCTCTTCAGGGTAGACGGCGCAGGCGAACATGAAGTCCTGCCAGACCAGGAGACCCATAGAGTCGCAGAGGTCGTAGAAGACGTCGTACTCGTAGATGCCGCCGCCCCAGACACGCAGCATGTTCATGTTGGCGTCCCTGGCCGCTGAGATGAGGGCCTCGTAGCGTTCGTCGGGGATCGAGCCGACGAAGGAGTCGGCCGGGATCCAATCCGCGCCGCGGGCGAAGATCGGGACGCCGTTCAATACGAACCTGAAGAAGCGCGTCCCAGGCTCGTCCGGGTCTGGTGATTGATCCAACTCCAGCGTCCTTATGCCGACCTTCGCCTCGTGGCTGTCGAGCACGTCACCTTCCTGTCGCAGATCCACCCTCAGGTCGTGCAGGACGGGCTCGCCAAGGTCGTGGGTCCACCATAGACTTGGATTCTCCATAGTCATGTAGGCTGTGAGATCGGAACCTTCGCCGTCGAGTACGAGAGAGCTTTCGGCTACCCGGCTTCCGTCCGGGGCGGTGAGCGTGACGGCGGCCTCGATCGGATCTTCCGCCGCGAACCGATCAGCCTCGACCCGCACCGCGACCGCGGCCCGATGGCCCCCATGTTCTATGTCCAGGGTGTAGAAGTGAGCACCTCTAATAGTGGCGCGGCGTTCGCGGCGGAGTTCGACGGGGCGCCAGATCCCCACGGTCGGGAGCCTCGGTCCCCAGTCCCACCCGAACCCGAACTGGGCTTTGCGCATGAAGACTCGCTCGGGGTTTCGTCCCCACTGATCTGGGTGCTCT
>DASSJP010000698.1:0-3677 GCA_035691165.1 Rubrobacter sp. | reverse complement strand
CAGGTCGGGACGCCGATGGATGCAGAGCACGCCGATCACGCTGCCAACCGAACTGCCCAGGAGAACGAGTTTTTGCACCTCAAGGTGCATTCGCAAGAACTCCGCGAGCTCAATACCGTCACTGGCCAGCTGATCCAGGCTGATCCGGCCGCAACCCTCGGTTCCGTTTCTGATGAACGTTCGACCGGCGCCCCGCTGGTCCCAGTGAACGATCGTAAAGTGTTGTTCCCACTCCAGCAGCCATGAATTGAATGGGGTGTAGGGCGAGCCCGGGCCACCATGAAGAAACAGCAAAACAGGATTGCGGCGATCTCGTCCGCGGATCGTGATCCATTGCGGAATACCGCCAATATCTACAAAGCGTGCTTCGTAAACGCCAGTACGCGAGCCAAGGGCCAGTTTCCGGGCATTGCGCCGTCGCATGACGGGCCGAGTCAGCATCGTCATCAGTGGATTGGTCATCACGCACGCTCCTTAAGTTAAGTTGTTAATATTAACAACTTAACACGAATCCAGACGCACTACAATCCTTCGCGCACAGATTTCCCAGAACGGCACTGTGACCCCTCCCCGGAGGTCCTGGAGATCGTCTACGGCGAACCCACGTCCGAGACCATGCGGGCGGCGGATCGCAGGGAGATCGTCCTGGGCAGGTGCGTCGGCGGCCCTGACCTCCCCGACCGGCTGTGTAAGGAGTGCGGCCACCGTTGGCGATCCGAGGGCGGTGAAGCTCCCAATCCTCAGTAACCTTCGCCCACCAGCACCATGAAGGCCGCGCCATCTCCCACGGCGCGGCTCTCCACTTTGCCCTAGTCACCGAACGTCGCAGAGTAGAATTCTGCGAACTTCGCCTTGACTGGGTTCTCGGAAACTCGAGGGAGATTGGTTATTCGATCGACAAGGGGGGTCCGATTAGCTCCATTCCATGCGAGCTGAACGCTCTGCGGAGGTCCTCACGCTGCAGACTACTACCCAACTTCGCGATCTTGTCGAAGAACGCCTCTATCTCGCCCGCGGGCTGCAAGGCGGCTATCAGCCTTCCCCTCCCCTCCCCGACGTGTGCCCACACGTGCGCCACCTTCCGCGGCGCCAGGACGGAATCTCCCGGCCCCAGCTCGTAGCGCTCGTCGCCGACCTCGATCACATACACGCCCTCGACGACGTAGAACCACTCGTCCTGCTCGTGGTGCAAGTGCCTCGCTGGGCCGCCCTTGTGGACGTCGATGAGCTCACAGACGGCGAGGCCGCCGTTAGTGTCCAGGGCCGAAACCTTGAAGTCGATCACCCTGGAGCCGAACACCTCGCGCTCACCCCGAAACCGATCTCGACCAGCCGGGACGTAGTGAGCCGTACGATTCTGCGCGCCTTCCCCTGACATCAGCTCTCCTTCCTAGCCGCCGCCGATCCTAGTGGCACATAATGCCATCTGATAGGGCCGGACGCCGCAGACTAGCGTCATTATTCACCGGAGTGCGTGGAAGGGTCTTCTGCGAACTTCGCTTTGACGGGGTTCTCGGAAGTTGAGAGCACAGATGAGGACTTTAGGCAGACTACGCTATTCCTGTCCGTCCTTCAAATGTAGTCTTCTTCTCGCAACTGCTGTCCACATAGTCGTTCTTGTCGACATCGTATTGGTCCTTGCCTTTACCGCAATAGAGCTTGTCCCGGTCCCCGCCGTCATGGGACCCGTCTAAACCATCGTTGCCATCCCCGCCGTAGATGACATCCTCGCCCGCGCCTCCTCCCAATACCCCGTCGTCGCCGCTACCTCCGTAGATGACGTCATCGCCCGCGTCTCCCGCCAACCCAAAGTCGCCACCTGGCCCGCCGTAGAGCTCGTCATCGCCCGCGCCTCCCCACAACTCCTGGTCGTCACCCGGCCCGGCGTAGATGACGTCGCTGCCGCCTCCTCCAGAGAGCTTGTCTAAACCACCAAGGCCGCGTACCTCGTCCTCGCCGTCCTCACCGGCTAGGTGGTCTCTCTTGTCGGTACCTGAGAGCGTGCCGCCCTTGGGGCACCCGGGCACGTCGTTCGTGAGATAGTCTACAGGGCGTCCGTATAGCCTCAGGACGATGGTTCGCGTCCCCTCGCATCGGGCTTCCTCGGATGCTGCTGCGCCAGAGTGTCCTTGCTCGTTGTTGGTGGCTTCGGTGTGTCCCTTCTCCTTGGGAGCTTCCGAACGCGTCCCTGAACAGCCAACGACCAGAAGAAAGGCGCACCCTATCACGAAGGCCCACACCACGACTATGAGGTGTTCTTGGCGTATCACGGCGCACCGCCTTCTCTTGCGGATATCTACTGCTCCCCTGCTACTAGCACCTCGAAGCATGCCACACTAGGGAGTCCAGCACATCTTCTTGCCCTTATTCACCCAACCTCGGAGAAGGTTAATCCTACGAAGTCCAGATGCAGGATCTTGTATAGATTCGCCCTGATAACCGCACGGACAGGGCAGCACCGCCGGCGCGCCGCAGTCCACTACACGATAAGTAGAAAGCGTGCATAAAGAATCATCCTGCTGTATAACACGCCTTTCGCAATACGAGGTGCTGGATTCGCCCCACCTACTCGTTCAGCTGGATCAAGGCGAGCCTGAGGTCCTCGGCCATACCGCTGTGGCCGTGCTTTTCCGATTGCCCGATTCCCTTCTCGTAGGCCGAGCGCGCCTCGTCTGAACGTCCCAGGCGAGCAAGCACCTCGCCGAGACGGGCATAGGCGTTTCCCTCGTCGTCCTCGTGCACGGAGACGTAGTGCTCTAACACCGCCGCCTCGTCCTCGTCGCGGCCGGCCTTCCGGTACTCGTTGGCTAAAGCCAGGAGCCCTGTCGGGTTGTCCGGGTTCTCGGCCAGCATCCGCTCGAAGTAATTTATCCTGTCTTCCATCACTTCCCCTCCTGTCAACCGTGTGCCAGGGTAGGTTAGTATAAGTGACCATGGAGCATCCGAGACGTTTCGAGACCCGCGCCGTACACTCAGGGGAGCACCGGGCCAGACAGAGCGACGACAGGGACGGGAGCTTCTACCCGATCTCGACTCCTATCTACGCCTCGACCACCTTCTCCCACCCGAACATAGAGACGACGGACCGCGTACTGGGCGGAGAGGAGCAGGGCTACAGCTACGCCCGTTACGACAACCCAACCGTACGCGCCTTCGAGGAGGCGCTCGTATCGTTGGAAACCCCGGAGGGAAACACCGAGGCTGGAATCCGGGCTTTCGCCTTCGGCTCGGGGATGGCCGCCACGCACACCGCGTTCGCGGCGGCTGAGCTGACGGGCGGGGCTACGGTGTTGGCGGCGGAGCAGCTCTACGGCTCGACGGCGACGCTGCTGGTGCAGGTATTCGGCGCGAACGGCGTCGAGACTCGCTTCGTAGACGCCTACGACCTCGGGGCTGTGGAGAAGAAGGTCGCCGAGCTAAAGCCGCGCGCCGTCGTCGTCGAGTCGATCTCCAACCCGCTGCTTCGCGTGGCTGACATACCGGAGATCTCGAAGATAACCCGCGCCGCCGGTTCGGCCCTGATCGTGGACAACACCTTCGGCACGCCGTATCTGCAGCGTTCCCTGGAGCTCGGCGCCGACATAGTCGTCCACTCGGCGACCAAGTACCTCTCGGGTCACGGCGACCTGACGGCCGGTGTGGTCGCGACGAGACCGCCTTACGACGCGGCCGTGGAG
>DASSJP010000697.1:0-2670 GCA_035691165.1 Rubrobacter sp. | reverse complement strand
GAGGAGGGAAGGAAGCTCAAGGCCCCTATCGTAGAGCTGTGCTACAAGGACGACGAGCTCGGCGACCCGTTGCTCAACTGGTACCACTTCAGGGAGCTCGGCGTCCCCGACGAGGACCTGGAGTTCTGCGAGGAGCTAGGTCTGAAGGTAAACGAGGTTCTCGCTCCCTTCTTCGACGAGCGCGGCATAATCCTCGTTGATTTCAAGATAGAGGCGGGCAGGGACGCCGACGGCAACCTCATGCTGGCGGATGAGATCTCCCCCGACACCTGCCGCTTCTGGGACAAGGAGACGGGTGAGAAGCTTGACAAAGACCGTTTCCGCAACGACATGGGCGGGGTCGAGGAAGCCTACGCCGAGATGCTCCGAAGGGTCACGGAGATCACACAGAGAGGTGCCGTAGATTGAAGGTCAGGGTCCTCGTCCGTCCGAAGGCGGGCATCCTCGACCCGCAGGGCGAGGCCGTGAAGAGCGCGCTTCCTGCCCTCGGCTTCGCGGGAGTCCAGACCGTCCACGTCGGAAGGCTAGTCGAGATGGAGGTCGAGAAGGCCGACGAGGTTGACGCGATGTGCCGCCGTCTCCTCTCCAACCCGACCATAGAAGAGTACGAGTGGGAGGTTGTTTCTTGAGGATTGGCGTCACGGTCTTCCCAGGCTCGAACTGCGACCGCGATGCCATGTACGGCGTGGAGCGAATGGGAGCTGAGGCGGTCGAGCTCTGGCACGCCGACGCCGACCTCAAGGACGTTGACGCCGTGATCGTTCCCGGCGGCTTCTCATACGGCGACTACTTGAGGCCAGGCGCCATCGCCCGCTTCGCGAAGATCATGGCTCCGTTGGAGGAGTTCGCGAAAGAAGGTGGCCCTGTCCTCGGCGTCTGTAACGGCTTCCAGGTCCTCACCGAGGCGCACCTGCTGCCAGGGGCGCTGCTCCGCAACACGCACATGCGCTTCGTCTGCGACCGCGTGCGCGTCAGGGTCGAGACCGTGGATACGCCGTGGACAGCGGGCTGTGATCCCGGCGAAGAACTTACCCTTCCCGTCGCCCACAACGAGGGAAACTATTTCGCGGACTCGGAGACGATCGCAGAACTGGAGGACGAGGGGCGCGTCGTGTTGCGCTATCTCCAGAACCCGAACGGCTCGGCTAACGACATCGCCGGCGTCTGCAACGAGGGCCGCAACGTCGTCGGTATCATGCCGCACCCTGAAAGGGTGTCTGACCCTGACCTCGGCTCCGACGAGGGACTCAGGATCCTCCGCTCCGTGCTCGTGGGGGCCGGGGTCTGAACATCCAGGAGACATACAGCTCTCTAGGACTCTCGGACTTCGAGTACGATCGTATCCTCGAGCTGATGGGCAGGGCGCCCAACTTCCTGGAACTCTCATTGTTCTCCGTGATGTGGAGCGAACACTGCGGCTACAAGAACTCGCGCCCGCTCCTGGGGCGCTTCCCGAACGAGGGGGACAGGGTTTTGCAAGGGCCTGGAGAGAACGCCGGCGTGGTCGAGGTGGGGGACGGGTGGGCGCTCGCATTCAAGATGGAGAGCCACAACCATCCTTCGGCGGTCGAACCCTACGAGGGGGCTGCGACGGGCGTGGGTGGGATCATCCGCGACATCCTGGCGATGGGCGCGCGGCCCGTTGCGCTCCTCGACTCGCTCAGGTTCGGGCCGCTCGACGAGGAGCGCAACCTATATCTCTTCAGGGAGGTCGTGCGCGGCATCGGGGGTTACGGGAACGCAGTCGGGGTGCCGACCGTCGGCGGGGAGGTCGAGTTCGCGCGGGCCTACTCGGGAAATCCGCTCGTAAACGCAATGTGCGTCGGTTTGATCCGTACCGAAGACCTTGTCCGTTCGGGCGCCACGGGAGTCGGCAACCAAGTCGTCCTGCTCGGCTCGAAGACAGGACGCGACGGCATCCACGGGGCGACCTTCGCTTCTGACGAACTCACCGAGGAATCGGAGTCGAAGCGGTCCAACGTGCAGGTCGGCGACCCTTTCTGCGAGAAGATGCTAATCGAATGTTGCCTGAAGCTGCTCGAAGAGGACCTGCTCGTCTCGTTGCAGGACCTCGGGGCGGCGGGGATCACCTCCTCCGCATCCGAGATGGCCGCGAAGGGCGGCGTAGGAATCGAGATCGAGACCGACAAAGTGCCCCTGCGCGAGAACGGGATGGAGCCTACCGAGGCCATGATCTCCGAGTCCCAGGAACGGATGCTCGCCGTCGTAGAGCCCGAGAAAGTGGACTGGGTCCTCAAGCTTGCGGAGCGCTACGGGCTGGTCGGGGCCGTAGTGGGCCGCGTCGCAGATCACGGCGACCTGCGCGTAATCCACGACGGGGAGCTAGTCGGCACCGTACCCGCAGAATACCTCGCCGACGCCCCCGTCTACGAGCGAGACGTCGTTCGTCCACGCTACCTCGACGAAGTAGCGGAACTAGATCTGGACGATCTTCCCGAGCCGGAAGACTACAACGATGTCCTTCTAAAGATGCTCGGACACCCGAACCTCCGTTCGCGGCGTCCGATCTTCACCCAGTACGACCACCAGGTCGGCACGGATACCGTGGTTTTGCCTGGAGCAGACGCCGCAGTCATGAGGATCAAAGGCACCACTCTGGGCTTCGCCGTCACAACGGACGGACGTGGCCGCCACTGCTACCTCGACCCG
>DASSJP010000696.1:0-4224 GCA_035691165.1 Rubrobacter sp. | reverse complement strand
GGGTCGTGCCCGAGACGGGCGAGGTCAAGCTTCTCTCAGTTCCGCGGGACCTCCTCGTCGAGGTACAGCCAGGGGTCAAGGACAGGATCAACGCGGCATACAACTACGGAGGCATAGATCAGACCATAACCGCTCTCGAGAGATACACCGAAGTCCCTATAGACCACTACGCGATCATAGACTTCGAGGGGTTCTCGGAAGTCATAAGCACGATCGGCGGGGTGAAGGTTGACGTCGGGGAGGGCGAGTTCCCGGAGAAGCGGCACATGGGGGAGGGCGTGCAGAGGCTCGGCGGGCGCAAGGCGCTGTTCTACGCCAGATACAGGGGTACTGCGGGCGGAGATCTGGACCGTATGCAGCGCCAGAGGGAGCTCGTAGCCGCCCTTCGCAGCAAGGTGCTGAGGTGGAATACCGTCAAGAAGCTGCCAGAGACCATCAAGGTCATCGACCAGAACGTGCAGACCGACCTCGGTACCGGCGATGCGATCTCGCTGGGTAGGGCCCTGATCCGCCAGGGTCGGCACGCCGAGATGACGTCGGAGCAATTGAAGGGGACGCCCGAGACGCTGCCGAACGGCAACGAGGTCCTCGTGCCCGACGACGAGGCCAACGACGCCATCCTCGACGGGTTCCGCTACTAGCGGGAACTTCCGGCTACCGGACACGGCTTGCGCCCATAGCGTAATGTGGGCTTGAGCGTCCGGGCGGGGATGGGACGGCTGTTATAATCCGGCGCAGGTCCTACGGCGAGCGAGAGTGGTGGAATGGTAGACACGCTAGATTTAGGATCTAGTGCCTTCGGGCGTGCGGGTTCAAATCCCGCCTCTCGCACATCGCCGCCCACATTGGGCCGGTAAAGAGGAACTGGAGGGTATGACGACTAACGTAACTAGACTCGAAGAGAACAAGGTCAGGCTGGATGTGGAGGTGCCTCCCGAGACCGTCCGACAGGGTGTCGAGGCGAAGGTCAGGGAGCTGGGCCAGCAGGTGCGGGTCCCTGGTTTCCGTCCTGGCAAGGCGCCGCGGCGGGTGATCGAGAACCGGCTAGGGCGCGACTATATCTACATGGAGGCCCTCCAGGAGCAACTCCCAGGATGGTACTCGCAGGCCGTGGTCGAGACCGACCTCCGCCCGATAGACCAGCCTGAGATCCACTTCGACGACCCGCTGGACGAGGAGGAGGGCTTCAAGTTCTCGGCCACGGTCGAGGTGCGGCCCGAGGCAAGGCTTGGCGATTACAAGGGCGTCGAGGTCCCCAGGCGCGAGGTCGAGATCTCCGATGAGGACGTGGAGGCGCGGCTCGAGGAGCTGCGCGGCCAGTTCGCAACCCTGGCCGCCGTCGAGGGAAGACCGGTGCAGGAAGGCGACTTCGTGATCCTGGACTTCAGCGGCGAGAGGCTGGCCGGTGGGCCGCTCGAGGGCGCCGAGGCCGAGGACTACATGCTAGAGGTCGGTCGCGGGGAGCTGTTGCCCGACTTCGAGGAGAATATCGTCGGGATGAACGCCGGTGATCGCAAGCAGTTCGGCGTCACGTTCCCCATGGATTACGCCGAGGAATCGCTCCGTGGCGAGTCCGTTCTCTTCAACGTGCATGTCAAGGAGATCAAAGAGCGCGATCTGCCGCCCCTCGACGACGATTTCGTGAAGGAGGCGAGCGAGTTCGAGACCCTGGACGAGCTGCGCGCGGCAATGCGTGAGCAGTTGGAGGCCGCCGCGGAGCAGCGCGTAGACGGCGAGTTCCGCGGACGCGTGCTCGAAGTGGTCGCCGAAGGCGCCGAGGTCGAGATCCCCGAGGTCATGGCGCACGAGAAGGCGCACGAGATGGTCGAGAGCTTCGAGCGGAGCATCAGGGCGCAGGGGATGGAACCGGAACAGTACTACCAGCTCGCCGGCACGAACCACCACGAGTTCGAGGAGCGCGTCAGGCCCGACGCCGAGGACACGGTAAAGAAGGAGCTCGTGCTCGATGCGGTCGCCGCAGCCGAGAACATAGTTGCTGACGAAGACGAGGTCATGCACGAGATCGGGCACCTCGCCGAGGACTCCGAGAGGAGCCCCGAGGAGATCGCAGAGACCCTTCGCCGCAACGGGACCTACTCGATGCTCGAAGAGGAGATCTCACGCCAGAAGGCGCTCGATTTCCTGGCCGAGAACGCGGTGCCCGTGCCGATGCCCGAGGACGAGATAGAAGAAGAACCAGCGGACGACGAGCCCGTGGAGGCGAAAGCCGGGGCGGCGGAGAACGACGAACGAGAGGAACAGGAATGAGCTATTACGATCCGCAAGCGGTCATCCCCTACGTTATAGAGCAGAGCCCGCGAGGGGAGCGGGCCATGGACATCTACTCGCGGCTCTTGAAGGACCGCATCATCTTCCTCGGCACCCCGGTGGATGATCAGGTGGCGAACGCCATTATGGCGCAACTGCTTCACCTCGAGAGCGAGGACCCCGAGCAGGACATCAATCTGTACATCAACTCCCCTGGCGGCAGCGTCACCGCAGGGCTCGCGATCTACGACACGATGCAGTTCGTCAAGCCCGACATCTCGACGACGGCCCTCGGCATGGCGGCCTCGATGGGGGCCTTCCTGCTCGCGGCTGGCGCCAAGGGCAAGAGGAACGCGCTTCCCAACACCCGGATTCTCCTGCACCAGCCGAGCGTCGGCGGGCTCGCGGGCCAGGCTTCGGACGTCGAGATCCACGCCAAAGAGCTCATAATGACCAAGCGCCGTCTCAACGAGATCCTCTCCCAGAACACTGGGCAGGAGTACGACAGGATCGAGCACGACACCGACCGAGACTACATAATGGGTCCTGAAGAGGCTATCGAGTACGGCGTAATCGACAACATCGTCAGGAACCATTAGAGGTTCCTGGAGTCATTGGAATCGATAGAGATGTCGGGGAGGATGTAGAGGCATGAGGGATCCATCGGATCAGTTGCAGTGCTCTTTCTGTGGTAAGAGCCAGCGTCAGGTCAGGAAGCTCATAGCCGGCCCCGGCGTCTATATCTGCGACGAGTGCATCGAGCTGTGCAACGAGATCATCGACGAGGAGTTCTCGGGACCCGAGGTCCTGAAGGACGACGATCTACCTAAACCACGTGAGATCAACCGCATCCTCAACGAGTACGTTATAGGCCAGGAGGACGCCAAGAGGGTCCTCGCCGTCGCCGTCTACAACCATTACAAACGCATCCAGATGGGCGCCGAGGCGAGTGATGGCACCGAGCTCCAGAAGTCCAATATATTGCTCGTCGGTCCCACCGGCTCGGGCAAGACGCTCCTCGCCCAGACGCTGGCGAAGATCCTCAACGTCCCCTTCGCCATCGCAGACGCGACGGCGTTAACCGAGGCAGGCTACGTCGGCGAGGACGTGGAGAACATCCTCCTCAAGCTCATCCAGGCCGCCGACTTCGACGTGAAGAAGGCGGAGACGGGGATCATCTACATCGACGAGATCGACAAGGTCGCCCGCAAGGCGGATAACCCTTCGATTACCCGCGACGTCTCGGGCGAGGGCGTGCAGCAGGCTTTGCTGAAGATCCTGGAGGGCACGGTTGCATCGGTCCCGCCGCAGGGTGGACGCAAGCACCCGCACCAGGACTTCCTCCAGATAGACACCAAGAACGTCCTGTTCGTCTGCGGTGGAGCGTTCGGGGGACTCGAAGAGATCATCCGCCAGCGCATCGGAAAGAAGAGCATCGGCTTCGGGAGCGACATAGACTCGCGGCTGAAGCAGGAGGAGGATTCCATCCTCCAGTTCGCGCTTCCCGAGGACCTCCTCAAGTACGGTCTCATACCCGAGTTCGTGGGACGCCTGCCCGTGATCTCGACCCTGCGTAGCCTCGAGGAGGCTGACCTGGTCCGTATCCTCACCGAGCCGAAGAATGCGCTCGTACGTCAGTACAGGCAGTTCTTCCGCTACGACAAGGTGGATCTGGCTTTCACCGACGATGCTCTGGCCGCGATCGCCGAGCTGGCCCTGGAGCGGGGGACAGGGGCCCGCGGCCTGAGGAGCATTCTGGAGACGACCCTTTTGCCGACGATGTACGAGCTGCCGAGCCGCTCCGACGTGAACAAGTGCGTCGTTGACGTGGATACGGTGAAGGACGGTGTTCAGCCGTCGCTTGTAACCGGCTCCCAGAAATACTCTTACGACGAAGAAGAGACCGCTTAAAGACTCCTTGAGAAGAACCGAGATACCGAAAACATACGACCATCG
>DASSJP010000695.1:0-2022 GCA_035691165.1 Rubrobacter sp. | reverse complement strand
CACGAGGCCGTTCAGGATGACGCCTATGAGGATGGCGCCTGTCAGGGCGGCTAGCGATGAGCCCCGCCCGCCCGAGATGCTCGTACCGCCTATGACGACGGCGGCGACGACCTGCAGCTCGAGGCCCGTGCCCGTGTTGGTCTGCACCGAGCCCGCGCGCCCCATGTAGATCACGGAGGCGACACCGACGAAGACGCCGACGAGCACGAATGCAAGAAACCGGACGCGGTCCGTCGGTAGCCCGGCGAAGCGGGCCGCCCTGCGGTTGCCGCCGACGGCGAAGACGTTGCGGCCCCAGGTCGAATGGCGGCTGACGAGCTCCATCACCACGAAAAGGACGAAGAGGACCACAACGGGAACGCTCAGGCCGAGCACGCTCCCTATGCCCAAAACCCTGGACTCGTTGGGAAGACCGGTGATCCAGGTTCCCCCCGTGACGAGCAGTATTACGCCGCGCAGCGCGTAGAGCATCCCGAGCGTAACGATGATGGAAGGGATGCGCCCGAGCGTGACGAGGAAGCCGTTTGTGGCCCCGCAGAGCGCCCCGACACCGACGGCGGCGAGAAGCGGCAGAAGGAGCCCGCCCGCGCTCGTCGCCACGGCGCCGGCGGCCACCGCGCACAGGCCAAGCATCGAGCCCGTCGAGATATCTATCTCCCCGCAAAGGACCACCTGGTTCACGGCGAGGGCTATGACGCCGAGCACGGCCACCGACGTCAGGATGGACTCGAGGTTCGACACGCTCAGGAACTCGCCGCTCAGCACCGAGAAGACAACAAGCAGCAGCGCCAGAAAGGCCAGCGCCGGGGCCTCGGGCCTGCCCAGGAATCGGCGAAGCCAGACCCCGCCCTCGGCACTGGTAGCGGGCGCCCTCGCCTCACTCATCCCCGGGTACCTCCTTCTCCGGGCCGCCTGTGGCCGCGGTCATCACGTTCTCCTGGGTCGCCTCTTCACGCGAGAACTCGCCCGTTATGCGACCCTCGCGCATCACCAGTACGCGGTCGGCCATCGAGAGGACCTCTTCCAGTTCCGATGAGATAAGCAAGATGGCCATCCCCTCCTTTGCCAGGTTGTCGATAAGGCGGTAGATCTCTGACTTCGCCCCGACATCAACGCCCCGCGTGGGCTCGTCCAGCAGCAAGACGTTCGGCTCCCGGGCGAGCGACTTGGCGACGACGACCTTCTGCTGGTTGCCCCCCGAGAGCCTCCCGACGGGGGCTGAGATCTCAGCCCCCCTTATGGAGAGCTCCTTGGCGAAGCGGTCGGCGATCTGGCGCTCCGAGCGCGGCACGAACCCGAACCTGGAGATGCGATCAAGTATGCTCAATGTGATGTTGTTCTTGATGGAGAAGGGCAGGATGAGCCCTTGCGAGCGACGCTCCTCAGGCACGTAGAAGATCCCCCTCTCCATCGCCGCCTGCGGGGAGCGTATCCTGACCTCATCGCCGGCGACGAGTACCTCGCCCGAGTCAGGCGGGTGTATTCCGAAGATGGACTGGGCCAGCTCTGTGCGCCCAGCCCCGACAAGGCCTGCGAGGCCGAGGATCTCACCCCGTCGCATGGTGAAGTCCACACCCTCGAACTCCCCGCCGCGCGTGAGGCCTCTTACCTCGAGGGCGACCTCGCCAGGGTTGCTCTCGCTGCGGGTAAACAGCTCGTTCAAGGGACGGCCTACCATTAGGCGGACCAGTTCCTCGGCGTCGAGATCGGAGGCGGGGGCCGTCCTTATGTGGTGGCCGTCCCTGAGCACGGTGATGCGGTCGGAGATCTCGAAGATCTCCTCCAGACGGTGGGAGATGTAGACCACGCCGACGCCCCCTGCGGTGAGGTCCTCGATAATACTGAAGAGCTGGCTGGCCTCCCTGTCGGTCAGGGACGAGGTTGGCTCGTCCATGATCACCGCCCGCGCCTCCCCAACCAGCGCCCGCGCGATGGCAACGATCTGCTGGTTCGCCGTCGAGAGCCGCTTTACCGCCGACGTCGCAGCAATGTTGACGCCAAGGGCGTCGAGCCTCCTGCGCG
>DASSJP010000694.1:0-3152 GCA_035691165.1 Rubrobacter sp. | reverse complement strand
CTCCTATCACGTCGGTCCCAAGGGTGAAGCCGAAAGGAGTCCGAGTGTTTTGTAATATCTGTAACATATTGTAGCACAGAGGGAACTGTGGAGAATAAAGCAATGTGGCCAAACAAGTACTTTTTATAAGGCTGAAACCCCGCACTAAGCCCCAGCCGGACTAAATGCAGCTTCCTAAAGTACCTGCTGCAGGAGTATGGCCAATATAACGACCGCCACGACCGCGATGATAATTATCAGTGTTCTTCCTGGCATCCTCACCTCCTCCTCTCTCCGCTCCAGTACCAACCATACCGCATACAGCAATTTGCAGAAGAACTGATTTCGCGGAGCTCTCACTCCAATGACGCACGGTGGCCAGATCCGCATTCCGGTGCGGGTTGCGCGACGCGCGCGCCCGCGACCTACTATCCTAGGGCTCCGGGACGTACTCCGGGCCGACTACGACCTTCAAGGACTTCGGCATCACCGCGAAGACGGCGGGCTCGTCCCCTATGACCTCTCCGTCGACGGTGAACTCCAGGCTCCCTGGGCTCGCCTCGACCCGGATCTCCTTCGCCCGGGCGAAGAAGACCCCTTCCTTGTCCAGATAGTCAGAAGCGGCCAAAACCGTGGGGGCGAGTTTGAGCACCTCCTGCACCCCGACGTCTTCTATGACCACGAGGTCAAGGAGCCCGTCCTCGGGGTTGGCCCTGGGTGCCGCGAGCCAACCGCTTCCGGCGTAGCGGCAGTTGCCTATAGCCAGGTTGACTGCGCGGAGTTTGCGTTCCGCACCGTCCAACGTCAACGTCACCTCCTTCGCCTCGTACTCCCGCGCTACCTCGAGCGAAGCCCGAAGATAAGTCAGCTTCCCCCACCGCCCCTTCATCTCTGCGTCGGCGGCGCCGGAGACCTCCGCCCCCATCCCCCCTGTGGCCACATTGATGAAAAACTGCTCGCCGCTGCCCTCCGAACGGACCCGGACCACATCCAGGGTCCGCACCCGATTCTGGCGTAAGACGGCTTCGGCCTCTGCGGGATCCTCGGGTATGGCGAGGGTAGCTGCGAGGTCGTTGCCGGTCCCCGCCGGTAAGACGGCAAGGGTCACGCCTGCGGGGAATCCCGCCTGCCCGAGGCCGTTCACGACCTCGCTGATCGTACCGTCGCCCCCGACTACGATGAGCAGGCCGTCGCGCCACTCTTTGGCAGCCTCCATGGCGTCTCCGGGGCTCTGCGTAGTGATCCACTCTAACTCGTAGCCCTCTATCTCTCGGCGAAGCTCTGTGGGCTCGTAGCCTCCCCCACTGGACGCCGGGTTGCAAATCACCCGCGCCTTCAGGTTCGAGCCCTCCATATCCTCACCTTTCGCCGGTGGTAGATATTCCCTGTTTCACAGCCGGTTGTCGTTGTAGATACACACGAACGCGGCAAGCACAACGCTCGATCTGTTCGAGGAGTGTCTCCCGGTTCTTGTTGCGCCGCTCGCAGTCGCGCACCCGCACGAGCTCCGCTTCAGAGAGGCTGTCCAACTCTACAGAAGCTGCAGTACGAGTAACACCACCACGACTACCACAACGGCGATTACCACCGTGCGTACCATCCCTTACCTCCTCCCCTAGCCACGTTACCCACGAAGCATGGTAACGGAAAGGCCGGGTCCCCGGAGGGACCCGGCCCGATATCATCCTCTTCTACTTCAGACGGTTCGTGACGGCCCTCTTGGCCTTGTCCACGCCGCTTTCCGAGCGTCCGGTGCGCTTATCCTTGTTGCCCTTCTTGTCCCCGGAGACCTTGTCCTTGGCTGCCTTCGTCGCTGCCTCTTTGATCTTGTTACCTATGCTGGCCATGTTGGCTTCCCTTCTCTGAGGTGCGCGTTTCTATCCTTCTACGAAGTAGTCTCTGTCTTTTGCTCCATCTCCTTGCGGAGGGTCACGCGGTCTTTGTTGTCCTTCTCGTACTCTCCGACCCTCTTCAACTCAGCTTCCGAAAGGCCGTTGAGCCGCTCGGAGACCTCGCCGACGTTCATCTCGTCGTAGTCGTCGATCGGGAAGGCGGCCGTCTCGGTGTTCTTCTGAGCGTCCTTGGCGGCTATCTCGGTGCTCTTCTGCGTTTCCTCGGCTTTCCGCGTCTCCCTGGCTACCTTCTCGGCCTGCTGAGTTTCGGCTTTCTTCTCAGCCTTCTTCTCAGCCTTCTTCTGAGCGTCCTTGGCGGCTACTTTGGCAGCCTTCTTCTTTTCCCTGGCTACCTTCTCGGCCTTCTGCTTCTCGGCCTTCTCGGCTATCTCGATGTCCTTCTGGGCGTCCTTGGCAGCAGGCTCGGAGACCTTCTGCACGCCGTTGGTGGCAGGCTCCCCGGTGACCTCTGACCTGCTCTGCCTCTGTACGGGGGACTCTACAACAGGCATCGTGCGCGGCATGCTCGCCAATGCATTCCCCCACTGCCCGAAGAATACCTGGGCCATCCCCTGGGAGAGCTTCGCCTGATAGCGGAAACCATCGATCCAAGCCTGCGACGTCTGCTGCAGGAGCTTGGTGTTGATCTCCTGAGCCTTAAGCGCATAGTCCATTGCGGTGTAAGCGGAGTTGTGGGTGGTCCTGAACATCGTCTGGGTCGCCTCGCCCACCTTGTCCATCTGGTCGTTGTCGGTGGTGATATGCACTGTAGAGATACCTCCGTATCGTGTGGGTATATATGCGTTCTGAATATATATGTACCCTGCATACAAAGAAGCTAAACATACTAGTACGCGGGGCCTATGATGTAAGCTCTCGCCGCTTACGGACGGCGGACCAGGGCTACGGGAACATCGGAGAACCCCGTACAAGCGAAGTTCTAAGCTAGCCAGCGTCATGAAGGCGGCGGGCTTCCCTGTGCGCCGCTTCCGTCACCTCCAAAGCCTCCGACAGGCGCGCCACCAGCCGCAGGTAGTTCGGGTCCTCTACCAAAGCGTTCTCTTGCATGAGGTGCCTGGAGGCTCGGATGCGCCTTGTGGCTTCCTCCAGGTGCTTGATCGTCTCCTTGAGTATGGCGGCTTCGTCGGGCATGCATCCACTGTACACCTTTCTGAGCGCCTGCTGCGTAGGACCGGGACTATCCAGACTTCCGAGACCCCTTTCCACGCACCCGGGTGAGCGAGGGCTAGAGCCCTCGGCGCAACCCCTAGCTCAGCTCAA